>NZ_JBICMC010000109.1:0-2032 GCF_043106005.1 Pseudomonas sp. GLN_2
TTAAAAATTGAGCAAGACAGTTGCTCCCACAGGCCGGTGTTCAGCCTCAGCCTAGCGCGGTATCGAGAAACATCATCACCGCAAACCCGCCCATCAACCCCGGGTAATGGAGCTGGGGGCAGCGCTGGGCATCCAGGTCGAGCCGGCGCTGGAAGCACTGAAGGTCGCCGTCAATATCTAAAGCCTGGCACAGGCCTTGTGTCGCGAAAGGGCCGCAACGCGGCCCCAGCAATTTGTGCCGCGATGCTGAAATCCTGGGGGCGCTTCGCGCCCCTTTCGCGACACAAGGCCGCTCCCACTTGCAGCGCTTTTAGGCCGAAGCAAACCGCTCATCCAGGTAAGCGATGATCGCCTTGGACTCATACATCCAAGTCACCTTGCCGGCTTCTTCAATGCGCAGGCATGGCACTTTCACCCGGCCGCCACCTTCTTGCAGGGCCTGGCGGTGCACCGGGTCGTTCTTGGCGTCGCGCAGCGCCACCGGCACGTTCAAACGGTGCAGGGTGCGGCGGGTTTTGACGCAGAACGGGCAGGCGTGGAACTGGTACAGCGCCAGCCCCTTGGCCGCTTGCTCGATGCGGGCCTGGGCGGCCGCGTCGCGCTTGCGCTTGGCCGGGCGGCTGATCCAGTCACCGAACACAATGAGCTGGCCGAGGCCAACCCGCAGGGCTTTGACGATCATGGGCAACTCCTGAAATGCAAAAGCCGACCCTGAAGGGTCGGCTTGGGGTCAGCAACCAATCACTTGATCAGGCTGAGGAACTCGCTACGGGTGGCGGCGTTATCGCGGAACTCACCCAGCATCACCGAGGTGATCATGGTCGAATTCTGCTTCTCGACACCGCGCATCATCATGCACATGTGCTTGGCTTCGACCACCACGGCCACACCCGCGGCACCGGTTACCTGCTGCACGGCTTCGGCGATTTGGCGGCTGAGGTTTTCCTGGATCTGCAGGCGGCGGGCGTACATGTCGACGATACGTGCCACCTTGGACAGGCCCAGTACCTTGCCCTTCGGCAGGTAGGCAACGTGTGCCTTGCCAATGAACGGCAGCATGTGGTGTTCGCACATCGAATACAGCTCGATGTCCCGGACCAGCACCATTTCGCTGTTGTCAGAGCTGAACAAAGCGTTGTTGGTGACTTCTTCCAGTGTTTGCTCATAACCGCGGCAAAGGTACTTCATCGCCTTTGCAGCCCGCTTGGGCGTGTCGAGCAGGCCCTCACGGGAGACGTCCTCGCCAATCTGGCTGAGGATCTCGGTGTAGTTCTGTTCCAGGGACATGGATCTACCTGTGGGAAAAAATCGCAAAAACGAAGGGTACGGCGGTGAGGGCGGCGCTGCAAGCGCGGCGTTACTCGTCGCGGCCTTCGAGCATGGTTCGCTTCAGCATCACATACACCGCGCCAGTGCCGCCGTGGCGGGCACTGCACGAGGCAAAACCGAGCACTTGCGGGTGCTGGCGCAGCCAGGTGTTGACGTGGCTCTTGATCATCGGGCGCTTGCCGTCCAGGCGCGCGGCCTTGCCGTGGGTCACCCGCACGCAGCGCACCTCCAGTTTGGTGGCTTCGGCGATGAAGTCCCACAAGGTTTCGCGGGCCTTTTCCACCGTCATGCCGTGCAGGTCGAGGCTGCCCTCGAATGGAATCTGCCCCAGCTTCAGCTTGCGCAGTTGGCCTTCCTGCACGCCATCGCGGCGCCACATCAGCTCGTCTTCGGCGCCTACGTCGATGACGAACTGGTCGGACATGCCATCGATGACCAAAGCCTTGTCACTGCGCACGGTCGCCGCCTGGCGCAGGCCGGCCAGCTTCTGGCGGTCGGCCTTGGGCTTGCCGACGTCGGCACGGTCGTGGCTGATCGGCTTTACGCCGCGCACTTCGGCCTTGAACAGGGAAAAATCGTCGTCTTGCATGATGCCTCCACGTAGGCGACGTAGTTTACGCGACTGTGGGGCCGTGTGCAGCCTGTGCGGGCCTCTTCGCGGGTAAACCCGCTTCTACAGGGATTGCGTATGGCTTGTGGCCGG
>NZ_JBICMC010000010.1:0-40116 GCF_043106005.1 Pseudomonas sp. GLN_2
ACGTACTACCGCTATGACGAACGCCAGCACCTGGTCGCGGTAACAGACGCGCTGAACCAGACCACCACGCTGGAGCGCAAGCCCGACGGCGAAGTGCTGCGTATCAGCCACCCGGACGGCACCACGGAAAGCTTCACCTACAACGTCTAGGGGCAGGTGCTCAGCCACACCGACGGCAAGGGCCAGACCACCCGCCTGATGCGCACGGCCCGTGGCCTGCCGAGCAGCCGCCAGGATGCCAAGGGCCAGCGGGTTCGCTACGAGTACGACAAGGCTATTCGCCTGACCGCGCTGGTCAACGAGAACAACGCCACGTACAGCTTTGCCTACGACGCTTCGGACCGGCTGAGCGAAGAAGTGCGGGTGGATAACCTGACCCGGCGTTTCAGCTACGACGTCGGTGGCCATCTCACACGACTGGATGAGATTGGCTATGGCGAGAATGCCGAGCGGCCAGAGCGCCATACGCTGTTCGAGCGTGATGTCATTGGCCGTTTGGTCGCCAAACTGAATAGCGACGCACAACAGCGATTCACCTATGACGACGGTGACCGGTTGCTGAGCATCGAGCGGCAACCGACCGGGATCGGCAAGCAGCTTGGGATCACGGAAGAAAAGCTGGAATACACCTACGATCTGCTCGGCCGGCTGACCCAAGAAATCACCCCCGATGGGACGCTAGCCTACGAGTACGACCCACTCAGCAACCTGACCACGCTGACCCTCCCGGATGGGCGCAAGGTCAATCACCTGTATTACGGCAGCGGCCACCTGCACCAGCTGAACCTGGACGGCCAGGTGATCAGTGACATGGAGCGCGATGACCTGCACCGTGAGGTGTACCGCACTCAAGGCAAGCTCACCAGTTGCTTCGGTTATGACGCCATGGGGCGCAAGGCCTGGCAGTTTGCCTCGACCTTGCCGGCCGACAAGCTTTCGCAGGTGCACAACACCGGCATCAATACCTCGTTGCTGGTCGAGCACGCCTACAACCCGATCCACCGCCGTTACCAGTACGACCCGGCCGGTGAACGTGCGTACGCTGGACAAGCTACGTGGCGAGATCAAGTACGAGTATGAAGCCAATGGCCAGTTGCGCAGCCGTGATACGGGCTCGCTGGTGGGCAGCGAAGAGTTTCGTTATGACCCGGCGGCCAACCGGTTGGACTTCAATGCGCGTCAGTTTGACAAGGTCAAGGACAACCGCATCAAACAGTGGCGGGATCAGGAGTATCGCTACGACCCGTGGGGCAACCTGATCGAGAAGCGCTCGGGGCACAGCAAGCTGCAGTACTTCAGCTATGACTGCGAGAACCGGCTGGTGCGGGCGGAGACGTTGGTCAATGGCAAGCTGGAAAGCCAAGGCGAGTATCGTTACGACAGCTTGGGGAGGCGAATAGCCAAGCAGGCTGAAATCAATGGCGAGGTCGAGCAGAAGCGCTTCCTCTGGCAGGGGCTGAGGATGCTGCGGGAGGAATCGCCTGCGAAGAGCATCTTGTACCTGTACGAGCCGGGTAGCTATGCGCCGCTGGCGCGAGTCGATCAGGCTGAAGGGGAGGAGCAAAAGCTTTATTACTTCCATACCGATCAGATCGGTACGCCGATCGAGCTGACCAATAGCGAGGGCGAGATCGTTTGGCAGGCGACCTATCGCTCGTGGGGCTCGGTAGAGCAGCTAGTAGTTAGTGAGGTGGAGCAGAATATACGATTCCAAGGTCAATATTTTGATTGCGAATCGAGCCTGCACTACAATACTTTTCGATTCTACGATCCAGAAGTTGGACGATTTGTGAATCAAGACCCAATTGGATTATTGGGAGGAGCTAACCTGTATAGCTATGGAGTCAATCCGATATCTTGGATTGATCCTTGGGGATGGAGTGCAAAGCCTTCACATTCCCCTGATGTTGCCAAATGGCTAGATAAAGGTGGTTCTGTGCATATGGAGATTGACGGACGAACATGGGTTTATAAAGATTGGGAGGGTAATGTAGTAAGGTATCCCGACGGCCATCCTGACTTTACTCCTTTTGAACGACAGCAAGTTGATGTTCCTGACTTGAAGGGGAATCACGGTAAAAATCCTGGTGGTGATTTTGGCAAGGCAGATGCACTTGCACCTCAGGGTAAGGCAGACTATTCGAAAAATACTTGGCATCATCATGAGAATATGAAGACGATGCAAGAAGTTCCTAAAAAAATTCACAACAGGTTCACCCATTCGGGTGGTGTTAAGAATATGAAATCAAGCTGTTAATAGGGTCGAAAAATGCCTATAGTTTACAAAGCTGGTTTGACTGATGCTGAGATAAACTCACTTGAGGCAGCAGTTAATGTTACTTTGCCTAGTGCGTATAGAAACATACTGGCACGCATGAATGGTTTTTATTTGACTGATCCTGATTTTGGGCAGTTGCCGTTGAAGTCTGTTCAAGACGGGGAGGTGAGTTTTGATCGTTTGTTTGGGGTTATACCGGGAGAGGAATGCAACGATATTATTAGCTTTAATCAAGAATTTATTTCTGAGTTGGCATTTGTTAATGGCGTTTTGGCGATTGGGGAAGATGGGGGAGGGAACCCTTATGTGATAGTTACTGAGCCTGGGCGAGAAGGGGTTTATTATTGGGATAGAACCCACTTGCACGAATCTGACTCCATTAATAAATATGATATAGCGGAGCAAGGTGATAGCGGTCATCTTTATAAAATAGCAGAAGGTTTCGATGATTTTTATTCTTTGATTTTAGCGTCGCTGCCCGATGACGTTGAAATGATTGAAGAAAACTGAGGTGGGTGGTGATGGGGTGGCATCGATTCAATCGAAATATGGCGAATATTGAAGGGTGCGATTTTTTTGATCTTGGCCATAATAATGTTTCGAACGTTGCCTTTCGGGTGGTCGTTTCGTCAGTGTCGGCTGTTTAATAGAATGCAGGTTTATCTGGCTCTGCTAGATGTTGGTAGAGCCAGCCTCTTGTTAACATGGAGTCCCTAGGTTGTGCTTAAGAGTATTGTATAAGTGCAGTCAGCTCGGAGGGCAGCCACTACACCCCCAAAACCGCGACAGCCTGTTCTTCCTCTTTTTCTACTTCGGTGAAGTACCGGACACCAACAGCGAAGTGCCGCTGCAATGAATCACCGGCTGTACCCGCGTGCACCTGCACTACGACAACCCGCTGGGGCGCCTGACCGGCATCAAACGTGTGGTGAACAACGAAGCGGTGGAAACGCTTACCCAGTACCGCTACGACGAACATGGCCAGCTGAGCGCGGTGATCAACCGCAACGGCGACACCGTGCGCAGCTTCAGCTACGCCGACGGTCTGATGGTGACCCACAGCAACGCGCTGGGGCTGGGCTGCCACTACCGTTGGCAAACCCTGGGCGACAAGCCGCGCGTGGTCGAGCACTGGACCAGCGACGGCGAGCAATACCATTTCCGCTACGACCCGTGGGGCAACCTGATCGAGAAGCGCTCGGGGCACAGCAAGCTACAGAACTTCGCCTATGACTGTGAGAACCGGCTGGTTAAAGCTGAAACGTATGTTGGTGACAGACTGGAAAGCACCGGTAGTACCGGTATGACAGCCTGGGACGGCGGGTGGCCAAACAGGCTGAAATCAATGGCGAAGCCGAGCAGAAGCGCTTTCTCTGGCAAGGCTTGCGAATGCTGCGGGAGGAAACGCCTGGGCAGAGCATCTTGTACCTGTACGAGCCGGGTAGCTATGCGCCGTTGGCGCGGGTTGATCAGGTTGAAGGGGAAGGGCAGAAGGTCTATTACTTCCATACGGACCAGATTGGTACGCCGTTGGAGTTGACGGACAGTGACGGCAAAATCGTTTGGCAGGCGACATATCGTTCGTGGGGAGCGTTAGAGCAACTGGTTATCGGTGAGGTCGAGCAGAACCTTCGGTTCCAGGGCCAGTACTTGGATGAAGAATCGACTTTGCACTACAATACCTTCCGTTATTATGACTCTACAGGTGGGAGGTATATTTCTCAGGACCCAATTGGAATCGACGGTGGATTTAATCTCTACTTCTATGCCCCCAGTCCTGTTGCTTGGGTCGACCCTTTAGGATGGGTGGCAGAAACTGCACCCGGCTATTTTGTTTACGCACTTTTTGATAAAGGGGCTAAAGATCCTTACTACATTGGAATTACCGATAACGTAACCAGGCGCCGCGGTGAGCATGTTGCTAGTGGCAGACTGAATGGTGGAAAGATGAAGGTCCTTGATCGTAATGTCACCTACGGGCAGGCGCGAGGCTACGAACAAGCTTACATCGAGCATCACGGCACCAAAACTGGTGTTGTAGGTGAGGCTATATCTGACACCAATAGAGGTAATAAGATTAATTCGTACGACCATCAGAGTAAAATGAGATCCGCAACTCGCCAGCAGTACTTTGAAAATAGCTTCAATGAAAAAACATCAAATCTCGGCGGAAAAAAATCAATGTCGAGTTCCATAGCCTGCTGAGGAGTTTTAACGATGGGGTGGTGGAATGCACCGAACCAAACTGAATTGATTATTGGCGATATTCCCTTGGATCGGATTGGGAATCTGTTGGAGGAGCTGCAGGAAATATATCTCGAATCTTTAGGGCGGCGGCCGACGATTGATGAGGTACGGTATATGATTGAATTATCTCTCAAAGTTAATGGTCCCGGCTTGTTTCACGAACTGCAAACCAATTCAGCTAATCATGAGGATGTTCTAGTGCGCAAAAATAAAGCTGTCAAGTACTCTGCAGGTGATGTTGTTGCCTTCAAGATTGATGAGAAATTATATGGGTTTGCGAGACTGATAAAGAAGATTGAGTTAGGTTATGTATCTGAAATTTACTCTGAAACAGCTGCTTCGCCCAGTGAAGGTCTATCTGTCATAAATAAAATTAAAAAATTCCCGGCTATATTGGATACTTTTTCGTTATTGGAAATGGGGGAGGGGGAGTGGTGTGTGGTTGGTAATGCGAAAGGGGAAAATGATGAAAAAGTGGACGGGCTGAGATTTGTGTTCGGAACTGCTCCATATGACTTGAAAAGCATAGATGTTAATGAGAATGAGCAAAAAATATCGGAAGACGATTCTACAGGGTTGCCTCCATACGAGCAGATGGGAGATGAAGACGTCAAGGAGCTCTTTGAAGACGATTGATGTTTGGAAAGTAGTTTTGATGCGTGCGTAGTGATTTTAGTGTTTTTCTGCTTGCTTGGCATATACGGGTGAATGTAGGGTGCATGAATTTTAAGTTTAGTTTCTGTCGTGTTGATGCATCTGGCGCTTATTTTTAGATGCGGGAATAGTGATTTTTTGGCAGGGGCCTTTGGTTCCCAGCGAACGATCTTTAACATCATTAAAGCAGAAGCGGGTGCCGACTTTGTTCATTCGCTTTTTAAAGGGATGCTTCGCTTCTCGGGCGAAATCGACAGCCGCTAGTGTTTCCACAACGTCTACGGTCAGGTGCTCAGCCACACCGACGGCAAGGGCCAGACCACCCGCCTGATGCGCACCGCCCGCGGCCTGCCGAGCAGCCGCCAGGATGCCAAGGGCCAGCGGGTTCGCTACGAGTACGACAAGGCCATTCGCCTGACCGCGCTGGTCAACGAGAACAACGCCACGTACAGCTTTGCCTACGACGCTTCGGACCGGCTGAGCGAAGAAGTGCGGGTGGATAACCTGCCCCGGCGTTTCAGCTACGACGTCGGTGGCCATCTCACACGACTGGATGAGATTGGCTATGGCGACAATGCCGAACGGCCAGAGCGCCATACGCTGTTCGAGCGTGATGCCATTGGCCGCTTGGTCGCCAAGATCAATCGTGATGCGAGCCAGACATTCGCATACGACGACGGTGACCGCTTGCTGAGCATCGAGCGGCAACCAACCGAGATCGGCAAGCAGCTTGGGATCACGGAAGAAAAGCTTGAGTACACCTACGATCTGCTCGGCCGGCTGACGAAAGAAATCACCCCTGACGGCACGCTTGGCTACGAGTACGACCCGCTTAGCAACCTGACCACGCTGACCCTGCCGGATGGGCGTAAGGTCAATCACCTGTATTACGGCAGTGGCCACCTGCACCAGCTGAACCTGGATGGTCAGGTGATCAGCGACATGGAGCGCGATGACCTGCACCGCGAGGTGTACCGGACCCAAGGCAAGCTCACCAGTTGCTTCGGTTATGACGCCATGGGGCGCAAGGCGTGGCAGTTTGCCTCGACCTTGCCGGCCGACAAGCTTTCGCAGGTGCACAACACCGGCATCAATACCTCGTTGCTGGTCGAGCACGCCTACAACCCGATCCACCGCCGTTATCAGTACGACCCGGCGGGTGAACTGGTGCGTACCCTCGACAAGCTACGCGGCGAGATCAAGTACGAGTACGAAGCCAACGGCCAGTTGCGCAGTCGTGATACCGGCTCGTTGATCGGCAGCGAGGAATTCCGCTACGACCCGGCAGCCAACCGCCTGGACTTCAATGCGCGGCAGTTCGACAAGGTCAAGGACAACCGCATCAAACAGTGGCGGGATCAGGAGTACCGCTACGACCCGTGGGGCAACCTGATCGAGAAGCGCTCGGGGCACAGCAAGCTGCAGAGCTTTAGCTATGACTGCGAGAACCGGCTGGTGCGGGCGGAGACGTTGGTCAATGGCAAGCTGGAAAGCCAAGGCGAGTATCGTTACGACAGCTTGGGGAGGCGAATAGCCAAGCAGGCTGAAATCAATGGCGAGGTCGAGCAGAAGCGCTTTCTCTGGCAAGGCTTGCGAATGCTGCGTGAGGAGACGCCTGGGCAGAACATCCTGTACCTGTACGAGCCGGGTAGCTATGCACCGTTAGCGCGGGTTGATCGGGTTGAAGGGGAAGGGCAGAAGGTCTATTACTTCCATACGGACCAGATTGGTACGCCGCTGGAACTGACGGACAGTGACGGGCAGATCGTTTGGCAGGCGACGTATCGCTCATGGGCCGAAATCGATGAACTTGTGGTGGATATCACTGAGCAAAATTTGCGGCTGCAAGGGCAATATTTCGATAAAGAGATTAACCTCCATTACAATACTTTTCGTTATTATGATCCGGGAGTAGGGAGATTTATCTCGCAAGATCCAATTGGGTTGGATGGTAGTGATAATCTTTATAGGTACGCACCTAATCCGGTCACTTGGATCGACCCTCTTGGCTGGGTCCACGAACAAGCGCCGGGGTATAATGTTTATGGCTTGTTTGATAAGGGGAGTGATAAACCCTATTATGTGGGAATCACTGATGATCTATCACGACGTAGAGCAGAGCATGCTGGCAGTAACAGACTAAGCCCTGGGGCGAGGATGGAGCCTCTTGACAAAAATATTACCTATGGGGAGGCACGAGGTTTTGAACAGGCCTATATTGAACACTATGAGACAAAAACTGGCATAGTAGGCGAAGAGATCTCACATAAAAATCGCGGAAACAAGATCAACTCATATGATCATGCAAATACTACGAGAGCTCCAGCTCGCCAAGCTAATTTCGAAAGTAATTTCGCCAAGAAAACTGCTGCATTGAAAGGAGGTTGCGGATGACGTCACTTGAGGTTTATGAGTGGGACAAAAAGATCAAAACAAGTTATAAAAAAATAAAAAGCGGGGATATATTTTGCTTTGCTTTAGACTCCAAAAAATATGGGGTTGGTCGCATTATGACCCAAAATAGCCTTGGCCATGTAGTGGAGATTTTTGACAAGGTTCTTAATGTCCCAGCGGTTGATTCACTTTCTTTCAAGCGCTTAGGTGACCCTGTCATATTAGATTCTTATTCGCTTTTTGATCGTAAAGCTGAGGGTGACTGGAGAATTGTTGCTCACGATTTAGATTATAGGCCGTCAAAACAAGAGTCGGTGAGGTATGTGTACGGTGTAGCCGATAATGTCAAGCTTGTTGATATTTTTGATAATGAGACCTCTTTGGCAGGAAGTAAGTGTGATTACCCATCCTATTCCCCTATGGGCGACAAAGACGTGAAAGAGTATTTCAATATTTAGACCGAAATCCAAGTTTAATTTTTAACAACAAGTGTGTTCTTCTGGTCCTGCTGCCTTTAAGTGGGGCCAGCAAAACATTTAATTAAGTCTGTTGAGAGCGCCCGTTCTACGCTCTGTGCCAAAAGAGATTATTCAGGATTTTCGTAATGGTATTTCGAATGAATGATACTAAGCAACCGGAGTCATCCCGGTTGTTCGCTTGAATTGAACAGCGATAAAATCTCCAACCGCCTCGGCGTTAACGTCGCTGCTGGTAGACTACGCTTACAATTCGATCCATCGCCGTCACCAGTACGCCCCGACGGATGATCGAAAGTCCAACTACTTGTAATACGGCAGCGGACACCTGCACCAGCGAACCTGGACGGCCAGGTGATCAGCGACATGGAGCGCGATGACCTGCATCGTGAGGTGTACCGCACCCAGGGCAAGCTCACCAGTTGCTTCGGTTATGACGCCATGGGGCGCAAGGCCTGGCAGTTTGCCTCGACCTTGCCGGCCGACAAGCTCTCGCTGGTGCACAACACCGGCATCAATACCTCGTTGCTGGTCGAGCACGCCTACAACCCGATCCACCGCCGTTATCAGTACGACCCGACCGGTGAACTGGTGCGTACCCTCGACAAGCTACGCGGCGAGATCAAGTACGAGTACGAAGCCAACGGCCAATTGCGCAGTCGCGATACCGGTTCGCTGATCGGCAGCGAGGAGTTCCGCTACGACCCGGCAGCCAACCGCCTGGACTTCAATGCGCGGCAGTTCGACAAGGTCAAGGACAACCGGATCAAACAGTGGCGGGATCAGGAGTACCGCTACGACCCGTGGGGCAACCTGATCGAGAAGCGCTCGGGGCATAGCAAGCTGCAGCACTTCAGCTATGACTGCGAGAACCGGCTGGTGCGGGCGGAGACGTTGGTCAATGGCAAGCTGGAAAGCCAAGGCGAGTATCGTTACGACAGCTTGGGGAGGCGAATAGCCAAGCAGGCTGAAATCAATGGCGAGGTCGAGCAGAAGCGCTTCCTCTGGCAGGGGCTGAGGATGCTGCGGGAGGAAACGCCTAGGCAGCGCATCTTGTACCTGTACGAGCCGGGTAGCTATGCGCCATTGGCGCGGGTTGATCAGGTTGAAGGGGAAGGGCAGAAGGTCTATTACTTCCATACTGACCAGATTGGTACGCCGCTGGAGCTGACGGACAGTGACGGGCAGATCATTTGGCAGGCGACGTACCGTTGTTGGGGGCTGTTGAGCAGCTGGCTGTTAATGAAATTGAGCAAAGTCTACGGTTTCAAGGGCAGTATTTTGATAGTGAGTCCAATCTTAATTATAATACTTTTCGTTATTATGATCCTGAAGTTGGGAGGTTCATTACCCAGGACCCAATTGGACTGGAAGGCGGTAGTAACCTTTATCAATATGCGCCGGAATCAAATGGGTGGGTTGATCCGCTAGGGCTAACTTGTGGCAAGCTGAATGATAAGGTTATTGCCGAGGCGAATCAGGTGGCAGCTCCTGGAGGGAATATTACAGCGCAGCAAGCTGCCATTTTGAAAGGTAACCTACCAGTGGTGCAACGCCGTAGTGTCTTCCAAAATCAAGTGGCGCGAAAATAATTTGTGAAAGATCAAGATTACTTGATGAGGCAGTGGGAGGCTCATACGGGACGAGTGTGGCCAGAAGGGGCTACGCCGCATCATATTATTCCGCTAGAGAGTGGTGGGTCGAATAAATGGTGGAATCTAATGCCTACGAGAGGTAAGCTTCCTAATCACTCCCTGCCTGGAATAACTGGGCCTCATGCTGCAGGCGGTGTATCGAGAACCACAATCCAACAGAGCAGGAAGGCCTTGCCGCCGGGTACTATAACAGATATGAGAATTCAAAATGCTGGATTTCGAAAAACTAACTGATGAAATTGGCCGCGTAAACTTTTTTTCTAAGATGGGGGATGTGCCTGATCAAGTTGAAAATGTTATATATATAGAGAGCGTATTTAGGGTCTTTGTTGAGCCGGTAGAGTCTGAATTTCTTGGTGCTTATGAAGATCTTGAGTGGTTGCCGATCACTCCCACTCAAGATGATCCGTTCAAGTCATTTCCGAAGCCTCCTAAGGATCTGGTTGATCTTAGGCTTAAAGTAAGTAAGGCTGTAATGCAGTCGGTAAAGAAGGTTCCCAAAGATAAATTTTTGTCGGGTGCGCATGATTTTAGTTTGACTGCTAGAAAAGCGGCTTGTTTTGCGTTTCGACAGTATGTCTCGGAGTGCTATTATAGGGAAGAAAGTGCCTGGTTGAGGATAGTTGAATTATATTTTTCCGGTAGGTGGCCCGTTGGATGCTCAAAGAATAAATTAATTGTTATCTAGATTGTTTTTTGCGGCAAGTATTTATAATGGTTGCTTTAGGTTGCTGGTAATGGGGTGGATAAAGTTTTTAATATACTAAAAGGAGAAGTGGTATGGTGGTTTTCTGTTGTGGTTGTATTTGTGTTACTAATTTTTGATGATTCGTTCGACGTAGCCCTACACGGCTGAAAACGAATTATTTGGCTAGTCAGTATTATGAGCTATAGGCGGGTTTCTATTTCGCAATGCCCGGCAGGGCTTCGCTTACGACGAATACCAGCTGGCTTCTGAGCATTCAGTGCTAGCCGACGGCAGCGGTCACCTTCACCAGTTGAAACTGGACGGTCAGGTGATCAGCGACATGGAGCGCGATGACCTGAATCGTGAGGTGCACCGGACCCAGGGCAAGCTTACCAGTTGCTTCGGTTATGACGCCATGGGGCGCAAGGCTTGGCAGTTTGCCTCGACTTTGCCGGCCGACAAGATCTCGCAAGCGCATAACACCGGCATCAATACTTTGCTGATGATTTGATTTCTGGAATATAGGTGAATTTATGTCCATTGCGTTAGCTTTATACGGTATTGAGGGCGTCACCTCTAGATTGGCTCTGAAATTTGCCAAGCACTATTTTTCTTGTCTGAATTTGCCGATTACAGGTGCGGCTTATTTTAAATATCTGAGTAATGGCGATCATGTCGGCGATCACGACTTAGTAATGGTAGAAATGACTGAGCTCGAAGAGAAAATAAACAACGGTATTGCTACTGCTTTTAGGGTATACAACGAGGCAGCAGGTGCTGTCCCATGGTTTGCATCCTTCGGTTATACTACGAACGATTTTGGCGGCTTCTATCATTTTGATGGTCAGTGCTCTGGCGATTTTATTGAGCTAAAGGGAATGATAAAATTTATTAAGGACGTTTCTGCTGATATTGCAGTTCCGTACGGTATTATCTATAGTTGCGACAAAGTAAGTAAGGCGTTTAACTATGCTGCTGGGAATAATATGGTGACGATGTATCCGTATGAAAATTCATCGGCGTTCAAGAGGGAAGTTCCCGGCAGATTTCAGGGGCGAGAGCGCTATAAGGATCATCTGTTGAGAATGGTGTATCCCGTTAACGTGATTAGCAGTAAACATTTAGAGGTTTGCGTTGGAGGGGTGGTGCTGAAAGACTGGATTGGTGAGAGTGCGGGGCGAGGAAAGCTCGAAGTTTTAACTTCTTCTACATGGTTGTGGTATGTAGAGACCGATCAGCTTGAAAGTGTAAATAAGTCTTTGGGTGAGGCAGGTATCCTAATTTCGTGGAAGAAGTTGGAGGTCAAAAAGCGTTTTTGAGTCATACAAAGTAGAGATTGATGACTGCTATTTCGCTTGATGTTGTAGGTGTAATTGCTCCTGCTTTGTGTTAGGCATACCCCAATAATGTGTCGTGAGGGTGATTTTTAAAAATGAAGGAAGCGACTGCGGGGCGGTAGCCGCCCCAATTCTTCTATATGCCGCATAATGATTATCGATGTGAACTTCAGGTCTAAGTACTTGTAGTGCAACAAGGGCGCGCAGATCGAGCGTTTTTGATAGCCGTGACAGACACGCTTAGCGAGCTAGCGTCGCTGGAGCAAGCACGATGGCGTAGTGCAGCGCATCAGCTACCCAGCCGGCACCACGGAAACTTCTACGCACATCGTCTCCGGTTAGGTGCCCAGCCATCACCGATGGCAAGAGTCAAACTCCGCCTGAGCAGCACCTTGCTGATTTCACTGGCTTGACCCCCAGAAGCGGTCGAAACGCTCACTCAGTACCGCTACGACGAACACGGCCAACTGACCGCGGTGATCAACCGCAACCGCAACGGCGACACCGTGCGCAGCTTCAGCTACGCCGACGGCCTGATGGTGAAGGTCTATTACTTCCACACGGATCAGATGTAAGCGATCCATGAACCCCACCTACCGAGAATAGGAAGTCGCAGTTATCGTGGCATCTCCGGCGAGCAGTTCCACGGCAGTAGCGCTTCATAGTCTGCTACAGACTGCGCGTGGGGCAGTCGCTCCAGTACGTGGCGCAGCCACGTATAAGGCTCTTGGCCGTTGATCTTTGCAGTCTCGACCAAGCTGTAGATCTGGGCACTGGCCGTGGCGCCCTTGGGCGTGTCGCTGAACAGCCAGGCCTTGCGACCGATGACAAACGGCTTGATCGAGCGCTCAGCCAGATTGTTGTCGATTGGTAGATAACCAGCCTCGACGTAACGCACCAACCGGCTCCAGTTATTCGCCAGATAATTCACGGCCTTGCCCAGCACGCTTTGCGGCGTCACTTGGGATTGGTCCTTGTCCAACCAACTTTTCAACTGGGTCAGGACTGGCAGGCTTTGCGCCTGTCGCGCTACATAACGTTGCTCGTCACTGGCGTCTTTCAGTTCGCGCTCGATGCCATACAGCTTGTTGATCACTGCCAGTGCGACATCGGCCCGTCCGGTTTTGCCTTTAGGCTGCACTTTCTGAGCGTCGACGAATTTGCGCCGGGCATGCGCCATGCACGCCAACCGTTCCACGCCAGGCTGCAGCGCCAACGCGTTATAGCCGGCGTAATCGTCCGTCATGACATACCCGCGATAACTTTCCAGCAGGCGCAACGGCACTTCCTGCGCCCGACTGGAGCTGTAGTCGAACAGCACGATTTTTCGGTCAGGCGGTCCGCTGACTTGCACCCACATCCAGGATTGGCTGGTCGGATCTCGATCCGGTTCTTTCAGTACCTGGACACGGGTTTCATCGCAATGGATGACCGGACTTTCCAGCAATCGCTCACGCATCAAATTCAGCAGCGGCTGGACATGTTCGCTGCATTGGATGATCCAGCGCGCCAGTGTCTGACGTGGAATGTCGATCCCGTGCCGGCTCAGGACACTTTCAAAACGGTGCAGCGGCAAGCCATCGACATACTTGGTGGTCAGCAACATCGCCAACACGCTCGGGCTGGCCATGCTCTTCTCGATCAGTTGAGCCGGTTTGTCTGCCGTGATCGGGGCAACTTCACATCCCCGGCAGCCGTAGACCTTACGGACATGTTTGAGCACGCGGATCTGCATCGGCACGATATCCAGCTGCTCGCTGATTTCCTCACCGATCTCATGCTTGCGGCAACCGCATGCACAGGTCAGTCCGTGTTCAGGCAGTTCGTGGATGACTTCGATACGCGGCAGATCAGCCGAGAGTGGCTTGCGTTTTCCCCGGCGTGGCGCTGGTGTGACGACTTCTTCATCCGGCGTCTCCACCGTCAACAGAGGCTCGCTCTCTGCCTCGTTGAACATCGCCAGTTGCGGCGTGTTGGGGTCGATGGCCTGCTCGGACTTGCGGCCGAAAAGACGATCACGCAGCAACTTGATCTGTTCTTTCAGATCAACGATGTGGGTGGCGTAGGCTTCTTTGACTTCCTGCTCACGCGAGCGTGCTGCGTAAGCCTCAAGGAGCATTTGCTTGAGCAGGACAGGGTCATCGGGAAGGTCATCGGGCATGGAATTCATGCCGAGGATTATACCGATTCAGGCAACGAAACGAGGGGTCAAAACCTGATGCGGACGGTTGCGCCAGAGGTCGAAGCCGTCGAGTAGCCAGTTCAGCTCCTGAACAGTCAGGACAATGGCTTCGTCAGTGATGTCGGGCGAGGTTTTGAAGCGTTCGGATTCCAGGCGCTTGAGCCAGAGACAGAAACCGTTGCGCTCCCAATAGAGGATCTTCACGCGATTGCGCGGTTTGTTGAGGAACACGAAAAGAACCGGGTCGAACACGGCCACCTTGATATCCAGTTCAACCAAGGCTGCGAGGCCATCGATGGATTTTCGAAAGTCGACGGGCTTGGGGTAGAGATAGACTTTTTCGACTTTGGCGTCGGGGCGCATCATCGTCGGCAGGCTCCAGAAAGAAATCGGGAGCACAGCATCCGGGATCAGGTAAGCGCTTTGAATGTGGGGTTCATGGAGCGCTTACCGCTTACCCAGTACCGCTACGACGAACACGGCCAGCTGAGCGCGGTGATCAACCGCAACGGCGACACCGTGCGCAGCTTCAGCTACGCCGACGGCCTGATGGTGACCCACAGCAACGCGCTGGGGTTGGGCTGCCACTACCGTTGGCAAACCCTGGGCGACAAGCCGCGCGTGGTCGAGCACTGGACCAGCGACGGCGAGTAATACCATTTCCGCTACGACCCGTGGGGCAACCTGATCGAGAAGCGCTCGGGGCACAGCAAGCTACAGAACTTCGCCTATGACTGTGAGAACCGGCTGGTTAAAGCTGAAACGTATGTTGGTGACAGACTGGAAAGCACCGGCAGTACCGGTATGACAGCCTGGGACGGCGGGTGGCCAAACAGGCTGAAATCAATGGCGAAGCCGAGCAGAAGCGCTTTCTCTGGCAAGGCTTGCGAATGCTGCGGGAGGAAACGCCTGGGCAGAGCATCTTGTACCTGTACGAGCCGGGTAGCTATGCGCTGTTGGCGCGGGTTGATCAGGTTGAAGGGGAAGGGCAGAAGGTCTATTACTTCCATACGAACCAGATTGGAACCCCGCTTGAGCTGACCGATAGCGGGGGTGAGATTGTTTGGCAGGCGAAGTATCGGTCTTTGGGTTCAATAGAGCAATTGGTTGTCGATGATGTTGAACAAAATTTACGCTTCCAGGGGCAGTACTCAGACAATGAAACTGGATTGCAATATAATACTTTCAGGTACTACGACCCTGAAATAGGTCGTTTTAATAGCCAAGATCCCATCGGCATACTAGGTGGTTGCAATTTTTTACGGCTACGCTAGCAACCCCATCAGTTGGGTAGATCCATGGGGGGCTTTGTGCGGACAAGGATTGGGGCGCTTATTACGCGAGCAGGACGGGCACTCGCCCACCGGCTACGATGGAGAGATCTCATGCTCACCACATAGTGTTCAAAGGCGAGTTCCCCCACTCTCCTGCAATGCAGAAGGCGCTTGAGCCTAGTAG
Organism: Pseudomonas sp. GLN_2; assembly: GCF_043106005.1. Taxonomy (NCBI): domain Bacteria; kingdom Pseudomonadati; phylum Pseudomonadota; class Gammaproteobacteria; order Pseudomonadales; family Pseudomonadaceae; genus Pseudomonas; species Pseudomonas sp. GLN_2. The sequence goes on from NZ_JBICMC010000010.1 coordinate 15,370, forward strand.
GGCTGTTTTATCGAAGTATAAGATTGATCCCGTACATGATACATCCGCGATGATGTGGGCTGAAAACCAAGGGCACACCATTGCAAATGCAAGAATGGTAGCTAGTAAGCTGGAGGCTGCAGATAAAGTATATCATGGCCCAGGATAGGTCCTTTAGTAAAGCTGTTGTTGCCATGAAAGGCGAGTTGCAAAAAATTGATGTAGAAGTTTTTGGCGGGTGAATAGGATAGCGCAATGAATTGGCATGTATTAGAGAGCATAGCTTTAACCTCAGTTACGAAAGCTCTGCGAGATTTGAGTGTGGAACATCCGGATGAGCAGTTCTACGCTTGCGCGCTTTATACGGATAGTAGCGCTATGACCATGGCGGTTGCGGTTAATTCCGTTGAAGCACTTGAGGAGAAACTTGAGGGGGAAGGTGAAGAAGAGCGTGAAGAGTTGATGCCCTACTATAAGTGGGCTTCTTCGGAATGGAAATACGAGGGGTGGAAGGGGGAGTATTTCAAAGATATTTGTAAGGACCTGAGAGAGGCAGGTGGCCGAAGCGATATCTCACGTTTTAAAGAAAGGCTGCTCTCACTCATGGTTAATGTTTTAAGTTCTCTGCGTAGGGAAGGTTTCTTTTCATCCTTCAAGATTCACGAGCCAATGCTCTTTGTCACTGTTACGGATGATGATAATGCAGAAGAGCTTGAAAATAAAACAGCTGAACTTCTCAACTCTTCAGAAAAATATAATTATTTTATTAGAAGGTTTGATGGATGAGCGCTATTGCTGGGGCGCATAATGGCGGGCGGGCTTCACAAAATCGGAGCATAGTATCGAGCATTAACATTTGGCTTTGAATTTGGTGAGAGCGCTCACGGCCCACTAAGCGCGGTGATCAACTGCAACGGCGACACCGTGCGCAGCTTCAGCTACGCCGACGGCCTGATGGTGACCCACAGCAACGCGCTGGGGCTGGGCTGCCACTACCGTTGGCAAACCCTGGGCGGCAAACCGTGAGCTGGAAGTGCAGTACAACGCCGACCACCACGTGGTCGCAGCCGCGACTATGGCGGCGACCGTAACTCGGCTACGAGTACGACCCGCTCAGCAACCTGACCACGCTGACCCTGCCGGATGGGCGCAAGGTCAATCACCTGTATTACGGCAGTGGCCACCTGCACCAGTTGAACCTGGACGGGCTGGTGATCAGCGACATGGAGCGCGATGACCTGCACCGTGAGGTGTACCGCACTCAAGGCAAGCTCACCAGTTGCTTCGGTTATGACGCCATGGGGCGCGAGGCCTGGCAGTTTGCCTCGACCTTGCCGGCCGACAAGCTTTCGCAGGTGCACAACACCGGCATCAATACCTCGTTGCTGGTCGAGCACGCCTACAACCCGATCCACCGCCGTTACCAGTACGACCCGGCCGGTGAACTGGTGCGCACCCTCGACAAGCTGCGTGGCGAGATCAAGTACGAATATGAAGCCAACGGCCAGTTGCGCAGTCGCGATACCGGCTCGTTGATCGGCAGCGAGGAGTTCCGCTACGACCCGGCAGCCAACCGCCTGGACTTCAATGCGCGGCAATTCGACAAGGTCAAGGACAACCGGATCAAACAGTGGCGGGACCAGGAGTACCGCTACGATCCGTGGGGCAACCTGATCGAGAAGCGCTCTGGGCATAGCAAGCTGCAGCACTTCAGCTATGACTGCGAGAACGGCTGGTGCGGGCGGAGACGTTGGTCAATGGCAAGCTGGAAAGCCAAGGCGAGTATCGTTACGACAGCTTGGGGAGGCGAATAGCCAAGCAGGCTGAAATCAATGGCGAGGTCGAGCAGAAGCGCTTTCTCTGGCAAGGGCTAAGGATGCTGCGGGAGGAAACGCCTGGGCAGAGCATCTTGTACCTGTACGAGCCGGGTAGCTATGCGCCGTTAGCGCGGGTCGATCAGGTGGAAGGGGAGGAGCAGAAGGTTTACTACTTCCATACGGATCAGATTGGGACGCCGTTGGAGCTGACGGACAGCGAGGGCAAGATTGTTTGGCAGGCGACGTATCGGTCTTGGGGCACGATAGAAGCTTTGTCGATCAAAGAGGTCGATCAGAATCTGAGGTACCCAGGGCAGTACAGCGATGATGAAACCTCGCTGCATTATAATACCTTCCGCTACTATGATCCTGAGGTGGCGCGATTCATCACGCAAGATCCAATAGGCTTACTAGGTGGTTCAAACCTTTACAATTATGCGCCCAGTTCAACTGGGTGGCTTGATCCGCTAGGATGGTGTGTCAAAACTAATGTTATCAGAGGGCCGGCAGGTCAACCCCTTAGAGTAGCCGCAACCATCACTTTGAATGATTTGAAACAAGGTGGCACAGCAACTAACGCCACGTCCAGAGCGTGGGCTCGAATGATGGGGAATTCTGATGATGACGCAGGGCATATAATCGGCAAGCTTTTAGGTGGGGCCGGTGGTAAAGATGGTGTGTTCCCTCAGTTAAAGGGTATTAATCGTGGTCAATTTAGAGCATTTGAAGCGCAAATTGCTAATGTCATTAAGAAAAAAGGGGCTGTGGATGTTGAGCTAAACTTCGTGTATGGTAATGGGGGTACGCGACCGACTTCCATAACCTATGACGTGTATCGTCAAGGTGAGAAAATCCTTGAAGGTATTTTTGCGAATTAATATGACTAAGGGAAAATGTAGTTATGAATCCTCCTAGTGAACTAGTAGCCTTCATGAGGGAAATGAACTGCTGGGAGACTGAGTTCTTTGACCAGCGTAAAAAAAGCCTGGCTCAGGGGGTAGAAGATTCTCAGCTAAAAGAAAAGTATGCAAAACAACTTGAGGAGATACTTGATAAATATGCCGTTAAGGATAAGTCTAATTATGGACGACTTGTCGATCTTGGATGCACTAAGCCGGCCACTTATGATCCTGCGACTGATGAGTTAGAGATTTTGGATGGGGGTGGAGAAACGCTGACAATTCAAGTGCAGCAAACTAAAGGTGCTGAAACATGCTCTAAGATGTATTTGGTGTCTAAAGATGGTGTCTGGAGAATAAAGAAAAAAGAAATTTTAAGTTTTGATGATAAATGGCGCCGTTCGCCGCTGTAAATTTTCGTGTTTTTGGCTTGGCAAGAAGGTTTAATTGATTTTTTGCTGCAAGGTTTTGTTTTTTAACAATTAGTATTATGTAGTCGCTTGGAGAGAGCTATTATCTTCTTGAAAATTCTTATTTTGTATGTGATCAGACTACTGTAACTAATGCGCTGAACCAGACCACGTCGCTGGAGCGAAAACCCGACGGCGAAGTGCTGCGCATCTCGATGCTGAAGAACCGCTTCGACACGCGGATCTTCCAGGGCAACACGGTCGAGGAAGTGGTCACCGAAGTGTTCGCCCTGTGCCCGGCGTTTTCCCGCCACGAGTTTCGCCTGACCCGGCCACAGAAGCGCTACACCTACATCACCCAGTACCGCGAAACCGACTTCAACTTCGTCCAGCGCCTGCTGGAGGAAGAGGGGATGTTCTACTACTTCGAGCACACCGCCGAAGGCCACACCATGATCATCTGCGATGACTCCAGCACGCTGGTGGCCATCCCCGAGCAACCGCAAATCCGCTTCCACAGCGCCTCCGTCACCGAGACCGCCGACTCCATCACCCAGTGGAGCGGCAACCGTCAACTGCAATCCGGCAAGATGGCCACGCAAACCTTTGACTACCGCCAACCGAACAACCGCCTGCCGGTGGCGCTGAACAGCGTGAACAAGCAGGGCGATGTCGAGAACTTCGAGATCTACGACTTCCCCGGCCAGTACACCCACGGTACCTATGACGAAGGCGAAACCCTGCTGCGCCTGCGCATCTTTAGGGCGGCGGCCGACGATTGATGAGGTACGGTATATGATTGAATTATCTCTCAAAGTTAATGGTCCCGGCTTGTTTCACGAACTGCAAACCAATTCAGCTAATCATGAGGATGTTCTAGTGCGCAAAAATAAAGCTGTCAAGTACTCTGCAGGTGATGTTGTTGCCTTCAAGATTGATGAGAAATTATATGGGTTTGCGAGGCTGATAAAGAAGATTGAATTAGGTTATGTATCTGAAATTTACTCTGAAACAGCTGCTTCGCCCAGTGAAGGTCTATCTGTCATAAATAAAATTAAAAAATTCCCGGCTATATTGGATACTTTTTCGTTATTGGAAATGGGGGAGGGGGAGTGGTGTGTGGTTGGTAATGCGAAAGGGGAAAATGATGAGAAAGTGGACGGGCTGAGATTTGTGTTCGGAACTGCTCCATATGACTTGAAAAGCATAGATGTTAATGAGAATGAGCAAAAAATATCGGAAGACGATTCTACAGGGTTGCCTCCATACGAGCAGATGGGAGATGAAGACGTCAAGGAGCTTTTTGAAGACGATTGATATTTGGAAAGTAGTTTTGATGCGTGCGTAGTGATTTTAGTGTTTTTCTGCTTGCTTGGCATATGCGGGTGAATGTAGGGTGCATGAATTTTAAGTTTAGTTTCTGTTGTGTTGATGCATCTGGCGCTTATTTTTAGATGCAGGAATAGTGATTTTTTGGCAGGGGCCTTTGGTTCCCAGCGAACGATCTTTAACATCATTAAAGCAGAAGCGGGTGCCGACTTTGTTCATTCCCTTTTTAAAGGGATGCTTCGCTTCTCGGGCGAAATCGACAGCCGCTAGTGTTTCCACAACGTCTACGGTCAGGTGCTCAGCCACACCGACGGCAAGGGCCAGACCACCCGCCTGATGCGCACGGCCCGCGGCCTGCCGAGCAGCCGCCAGGATGCCAAGGGCCAGCGGGTTCGCTACGAGTACGACAAGGCCATTCGCCTGACCGCGCTGGTCAACGAGAACAACGCCACGTACAGCTTTGCCTACGACGCTTCGGACCGGCTGAGCGAAGAAGTGCGGGTGGATAACCTGACCCGGCGTTTCAGCTACAACGTCGGTGGTCATCTCACACGACTGGATGAGATTGGCTATGGCGAAAATGCCGAGCGGCCGGAGCGCCATACGCTGTTCGAGCGTGATGCCATTGGCCGTTTGGTCGCCAAACTGAATAGCGACGCACAACAGCGATTCACCTATGACGACGGTGACCGGTTGCTGAGCATCGAGCGGCAACCGACCGGGATCGGCAAGCAGCTTGGGATCACGGAAGAAAAGCTGGAATACACCTACGATCTGCTCGGCCGGCTGACCCAAGAAATCACCCCCGATGGGACGCTAGCCTACGAGTACGACCCGCTCAGCAACCTGACCACGCTGACCCTCCCGGATGGGCGCAAGGTCAATCACCTGTACTACGGCAGCGGCCACCTGCACCAGCTGAACCTGGACGGCCAGGTCATCAGTGACATGGAGCGCGATGACCTGCACCGCGAGGTGTACCGGACCCAAGGCAAGCTCACCAGTTGCTTCGGTTATGACGCCATGGGGCGCAAGGCCTGGCAGTTTGCCTCGACCTTGCCGGCCGACAAGCTCTCGCAGGTGCACAACACCGGCATAATAAAAAATCTGTAGAAGCTGCCCTTTGGAGCCCGGGAGGTAAGCATGAAATGTTTCCTGTCTCTATAGCGGCGAAGGCAAAAGAACTAGGTTTTACCGCTCAGGAGCTTAAGGAAATGACGGTGCCGACTAAAGATATTACTTTTGTGGGTGTAACAGACAAACATGGTAATCCTGTGCCGGACGGTCCGCACCATGGTAGTAGAGCGGGAAGGCTGTTCTATAATAATTTAATTAAAGATTTGAATGGCGCGCAAAGCAAAGCTCAAGCGCTTAGCGTGATCGATTCACATCACGGCAAGCACATGAAGCTAGGAGCATGCTAAATGGATTATTATGGTATTGAGCGGTATGAAAAAGTTCATGTTTGGGTAGGTGCAAATTTCTCTTCGGAGGATGACTATCTGCAGTATTTTGAGTTGGACTATTCTGTGGATTTGGATGATCCAGCATACAAGGTTTGTGGGTTTTGCAGAGATATTGGTGTGAGATGGTACGACGAGGATTTCATAGGGATTATACCAAGGAAAGCGGAGGAGGTGAGTCTAGATGAAATCTTGATTGAGTCTGCGGTTGATTCTAGTTTTATTGAAGATTTAAAGGCGGAGTGTTTGAGGCTTGGTATTACTAAGGCTAATGCAATTTTTTGGTATTCCGATGGTGGTACGGATATTTCCAAGCCTCTAAAGTCGAATTATAATGGCTTGAAGTATGTGGGGTTATATGAGGGTGAATGATAAGCTCGGCATAGGTCCCGAGGAGCCTGGGGTTGGCGTTCTGTGTCAGCTTTTTTGGTGTTCGGATCTGATTTCGGATGTGCGGTCATGTGTTTTTAATTTAAAGCCCTATTGCAGGTGTTAGATGCTAAAAATTTGATCTTTAATAACTAATGGGTTGATTGCTAAACTACGAGCCGAACTTCCAAGGGTTGAGTGAAGTGGCAAATACTTCAAAAGGAGCAAAGTCTTTCACCGAGTGGGAGCTGTACAAGAAGGGGGATATTTCTGTTGGTCCGGCGTTTCGTTCTGCCATGGTAGATAAGGGCGCTAAATTAGAGTCGGAATTACAGCAATATGTCAATGGTTTGCTTTTGGGGTGTTGAGGTGATATGAAGATGAATTGGTCTGATTCTTTAAGGCTTCGTATTACAAGCGAGCTAAAGGGTTATGATGTGTATTTTTCAGCTGACGATGTTCCTCTTGAAGTCGACTTTCCCAAGCAGTGGCTTGGGTTTGGTTTTCTAGATAGTGAAAAAAAACATATTCCTGTGGAGTGGGCTGATTTTTCTGAGTTTTTGCCTTGGGTAAGCGCGTGGCTCGACAAATGCGTGTTAGGAACTGTTTTGGCAGTGAGTGATAGGCCGTATCTCATGTATGTATATGGCGAGGGTGGTGATTTGTATTTCTATATGGGCGGGGCTCCGCTAGGCGTTGAAGGGTCAGATCTCGATAGTTATTCCAGCCTTCCTGCGAGCTTCAGGCAGTTTTATTCAAGATTGCATAATGGCTTTGGGTTTTATATCGGTTGTACTATGGGGCCATCAAGGTTGGAAGATTTTGTTCCAATCAAGGATTTGTGCGATGAAGATTATCCGACGCTTCCTGATATGCTAGGAGTCTTTTCTAGCGGGGCTGGTGATTATTTGGTTTTGGGTGATGGCCCATTCAAAGGCAAGGCTTTTATCTGGTGGCATGAAAAGCCAGAAAGTCCCACAGAAGGAATCGATTTATGGAATGTTATGGACTCATGGATGTCAATTTTTTTGGAGAACTCTGACTCTAATGAGTACTGTTAGGTATAAATTTTTGCGAGAAGATTGAATACAGGCAGTGCATGCCGTAAGCCAGCGAGCCCAAGGGAAGTGGCTTTGCGCGAAACTTTCAGGCTAGGTGATGATTCGAAGACTATTTCTCGGCTAGCAGTTTCCAGTCGATTTCGTTTTCGCGACCTGATCGCCATAGGGCATGAGGGCGAGACGATGAATGAGGTTGGTATGTTCTCTAAAGGTGACTTATTGCAGTCCTTACGGAAACCTTCACCTACAACGTACAGCTTTACCTACGACTCCAGCTCCACACCCATTCCGCTTCTCCCCCCGACTGGTTCCGCTGGGCGGAACCACATTCGTTTGTGATCCCGCGTCACTCGCGCTTATCTGTGAGCCAAGCACGACCTGCCTCACCTGTCGTGACCTGAAGGCGAACAACAAGAACGGGAAACCACCCGCGCGAGGAGACTCCACATGTCCCGACATCAGCATATCCAGGCCTGGCTCGCCGACGTGGCCTGCGACCTGCACGCGATCCGTCACGATATCCACGCTCACCCGGAACTGGGCTTTGAAGAAAGCCGCACCTCGGCATTGGTCGCCCGACTGCTGGAGGCATGGGGCTATGAAGTGCACACCGGTATCGGCAAGACCGGCGTGGTCGGCGTGCTGCGCAATGGCAGTAGCCCCCGCCGGCTGGGCCTGCGCGCCGACATGGACGCGCTGCCCATCCACGAAGCATCGGGTGCGGCATACAGCAGCCAGCACCCAGGCTGCATGCACGCCTGTGGTCATGACGGGCACACCACCATGCTGCTTGGCGCCGCACGCTACCTGGCGGCCACCCGGCAGTTCGACGGCACGCTGACACTGATCTTCCAGCCGGCCGAGGAGGGCCAGGGCGGGGCCGAGGCGATGCTGGCCGACGGCCTGCTGGAGCGCTTCCCATGTGATGCGCTATTCGGCATGCACAACATGCCAGGGCTGCCGGCCGGGCACCTGGGGTTTCGTGAAGGGCCGATGATGGCTTCACAAGACCTGCTGACGGTGACCCTGGACGGGGTGGGTGGCCATGGCTCGATGCCGCACCTAGCCGTCGACCCGCTGGTGGCGGCCGCCAGTGTGGTGATGGCGCTGCAAACCGTGGTGGCGCGCAATATCGATGCGCAGGAGGCGGCAGTGGTTACCGTCGGCGCGTTACAGGCCGGCGAAGCGGCCAACGTGATCCCGCAACAGGCGCTGTTGCGCCTTAGCCTGCGCGCGCTGAACGCCGAGGTGCGGGCGCAGGCCCTTGAGCGGGTGCGGGCAATCATCGTCAGTCAGGCGGAGAGCTTTGGCTGCCGCGCCAGCATCGAGCACCGCCCGGCCTACCCGGTGCTGGTCAACCATGCCGCTGAAAACGCCTTTGCCACCCAGGTAGGGGTCGAGTTGCTGGGCGCCCAGGCGGTGGATGGCAACACCCGCAAGCTGATGGGCAGCGAAGACTTCGCCTGGATGCTGCAGCGCTGCCCGGGGGCCTACCTGTTCATCGGCAATGGTGTATCGCGGCCGATGGTGCACAACCCGGCCTACGACTTCAACGACGACATCCTGCTGACCGGCGCCGCCTATTGGGGCGCGCTGGCAGAGCGCTGGTTGGCACCTGCCTGATTGTCCCTTTTTGACCACTGCCGCTGGAACCCGGGCGCGATTGCGCCTGGGCGATCACCCAATCATTGTGTGGAGTGTTCCCTATGCAGACTTCGAGCACCGGCGTGTCGCGTACCCGGCAAGTGGTGGCCGCCGTTATCGGCAACGCCCTGGAATGGTATGACTTTATCGTGTATGGCTTTCTGGCCAGCATCATCGCCCGGCAGTTCTTCCCGTCCGACGACGCGTACGCCTCGCTGCTGATGGCCCTTGCCACCTTCGGCGTCGGTTTTTTCATGCGCCCTGTGGGCGGCGTGCTGCTGGGCATGTATTCCGACCGCAAGGGCCGCAAGGCGGCCATGCAGATGATCATCCGCCTGATGACCGTGTCCATCGCCATGATCGCCTTCGCGCCCGACTACCTGGCCATCGGCATGGCTGCGCCGCTGCTGATCGTGGTGGCGCGCATGCTGCAGGGCTTTGCCACCGGTGGTGAATACGCCAGCGCCACGGCGTTTCTGGTGGAAAGCGCGCCTGCCCACCGCAAGGGCCTGTATGGTTCGTGGCAATTGGTAGGGCAGTGCCTGGCGGTGTTTTCCGGGGCGGCAATGGTGGCGTTGGTTACCCACCTGTGCTCGCCTGAGGCGCTGGACAGCTGGGGCTGGCGCATCCCGTTCGTGCTGGGCCTGCTGATCGGGCCGGTCGGGCTGTGGATCCGCAAGCATATGGAGGAGCCTGAGGCGTTTGTCGAGGCGCGTCGCCATGCCAAGGGCCAGTCGCCCAGCCTGTGGCAGGTGCTGCGTGAACACCGGCGCAGCCTGCTGGTGTCGATGGGGTTGGCCTGCGGCGCGACGGTATCGTTCTACGTGGTGCTGGTGAACATGCCGACCTTCGCCCACAAAAGCCTAGGCCTGCCGCTGGACCAGGTGCTGCTGGTGCAGATGCTCGCCGTGGGGCTGATGACCCTCGTGATTCCGTTGTCCGGGGCGCTGTCTGACCGGCTGGGGCGGCGCCCGGTGCTGATGGCCTTCACCCTGACGTTCTTCGTGATGGTCTACCCACTGTATGTGTGGGTGGCCGCTGCGCCTTCCCTGGAGCGCCTGTTGGTCATGCAACTGCTGTTGTGCACGGCCATCGGTGGTTTCTTCGGCCCGGCGCCTACTGCCCTGGCCGAACAGTTCCCGGTCCAGGTGCGTTCCACCGGCGTGTCGGTGGCCTACAACGTGGCGGTGATGGTGTTCGGTGGCTTTGCCCCGTTGATCGTGACCTGGCTCACCCAGGTGCTCGGCACCCCAGTGGCGCCGGCGTTCTACGTGCTGTTTGCCTGCCTGCTGACATTGCTGGGCACCTATTGCCTGAAAGAAGCACCGCGGGCAGTCAAGCCTGCCGCCTTCAACCTTGGAGTAAAACCGTGAAGCCGCTAGCCATCGACCCCATTGTTGCCCTTGATGCCGAGGCACTGTCCCAGGCCATCCATGCCCGCCAGTTGTCATGCCGGGAGGTGATGCAGGCTTACCTGGGGCATGTCGAGCGCTTCAATCGGCAGGTCAATGCACTGGTCTCGCTGCGCCCGGCCGAAGTGCTGCTGGCCGAGGCCGAGACGCGTGACCGCGAACTGGCCTGTGGCCATTCGCGCGGCTGGATGCATGGTATGCCGCAGGCAATCAAGGACCTCGCCGCCACGGCCGGGCTGCGTACCACGCTCGGCTCGCCGCTGTTTGTCGAGCAGGTACCCGAGCAGGATGCGATCAGCGTGGCGCGGGTGCGGGCGAGCGGGGCATTGATCATGGGCAAGAGCAATGTGCCCGAGTTTGGCCTGGGCTCGCAAAGCTACAACCCCTTGTTTGGCACCACCACCAACGCCTACGACCCGTCGCGGGTGGCGGGTGGCAGCAGCGGTGGGGCTGCAGCGGCGCTGGCCATGCGCTTGCTGCCGGTGGCCGACGGCAGCGACATGATGGGCTCGCTGCGCAACCCGGCGGCGTTCAATAACCTGTTCGGCCTGCGCCCATCGCAGGGCCGCGTGCCGTATGGGCCTGCGCCCGAGCTGTTCGTGCAGCAGCTGGCCACAGAAGGGCCGATGGGCCGCAGTGTGGTCGACGTGGCGCGGCTGCTGTCGATACAGGCGGGTGTTGATGCCCGGGCGCCGCTGTCGCTGAGCGAAGGCCGGCGCGATTTTACCGTTGGCTTGCCGCGCGATTTTCGCGGTGTACGGGTGGGCTGGCTGGGCGACTACAACGGCTATCTGCCGATGGATGACGGGGTAATGAGCCTGTGCGAGTCGGCGCTGGCCGACTTTGCCGAGCTGGGCTGCCAGGTCGAGGCCTGCCAGCCGGCATTCGACCTGGCGCGCTTGTGGCAATGCTGGCTGACCCACCGCCACTTCCTGGTGCATGGCAACCTCAGCGCAGCCTATGCCGACCCCGGCAAGCGCCCATTGCTCAAGCCCGAAGCACAGTGGGAGGTGGAAGGTGGCTTGCAGCTGAGTGCGGCGGCGCTGTACCAGGCTTCGTTGGACCGCAGTGACTGGTACCGCGCCATGGGCAAGCTGTTCGAGCGTTACGACTTCCTGCTGTTGCCCTCGGCCCAGGTGTTCCCTTTCGATGCACGCCAGCCATGGCCGACGGTGGTCGGGGGGCGGGCAATGGACACCTACCACCGCTGGATGGAAGTGGTGATCGGGCCGACCTTGGCCGGCTTGCCGAGCATCAGCGTGCCGGTGGGGTTCAATGCTGCCGGGTTGCCCATGGGCCTGCAAATCATAGGCCCGGCGCAGGCCGACCATGCCGTGCTGCAGCTGGCGTATGCCCATGAACAGCTCACCCGCTGGGTGGTGCGCTGCCCGCCACAACGCCTGCTTGCGCCATGAAAGCACGGGCAGGCGCGGATCTTGCTGGCTATCCTGACCATCCCGCTACAAGGAGGTCATACCCATGGGTATCACGGCAGACAGCGGCGGCGTGCGTTCGGTGGAGCGGGCGCTGGCCATTGTCGACCTGCTGGGCGAACACCAGGCGTTGGGCCTGGAAGAACTGCACTACCTGACGGCGCTGCCCAAGGCCACGGTGTCGCGCATGATCGCCACCTTGCAGGCGCAAGGCTGGGTGTACCGCGGCCTTGCCGACCGGCGCTACCGGCTGTGCGCGCGACGCCTGTTCGGTGACCGCCAGTTGCGTTTCAAGCGGCGCCTGGTGGAAAGCGCAGCGCCCATGCTGCTGGAGCTGAGTGAGCGCACCGGGCTGGTCGCTGACCTGTCGTGTTTCGACGGCCAGCGGCTGGAGGTGATGGAAAGCGCCATCCCCCAGGTGCTGCGCAAGCGCTATCCGCTCACCAGTCAGATCGTTGGGCAGCATGCCAGCCTGTTTCATTCGGCAATGGGGCGGGCGTGCCTGGGGGAGCTGGCGGTGGACGAAGTGCAGCGCCTGGCGGCCCATGAGCGGCTGGGTGACGACGGGTTGTTGCGCGATATCGAAGAACAAGCGCACAAGGGCTTTGGTCAGCGCACCGAAGGCTACTGGGAATACCCGGTGCGCCTGCCGTTCCTGATCCGCGCCATTGCCTTGCCGGTACATGCCGAAGGGCGCCTGGTCGGCAGCATTGCCTTGCAATGGCCGCTGGATCAGGCGCCGGTGGAGCGGGTGTCGAGCCTGCACCTGAGCAGTTTGGCGACCACGGTGGGGGAAGTGCAGCGGGCCTTGGCTGTTTGATGTTTCCTGCACGGGTTTCTTCGCGGGTAAGCCACAGACGCGTGCATTGCCAGTACCGCCCACAGAACCTGCGGGCGTTACTGGCCCTCTCGAAATCCGCTAGGGCTCACCCCCGCCTGCTTGCGAAAGAACCGGCTGAAATACCCGACATCGGCAAACCCCAGTTCATGAGCGATCTCTTTCACGCTCAGGCTCGAATGCCCGAGCATGCGCTTGGCCTCCAGCACCAGTCGGGCATTGATCACATTCATCGGCGTCATGCCCAGGTGTTCCTGGCACAACCGCCCCAACGTCACCAGGGTCATGCCCAACGCGGCGGCGTATTCCGCCAGTGGCCAGTGCGCGCGGTAGTGCATGTCTACCAGCTCGCGAAAAGCCGTTAGTTGCTGGCTGCGTCTTGATACTGGGCGCTGCTCACCTGCGGGCATGTACGGCTCATGGCGCAGGACATGGATCATCAGTGCCAGCAATAGCGCCATGCTGCTGGCCACATGCTCGCGGGCGCGGTTGTGGTATTCCTCGCGCAGGGCCCGAAACAGGGGCAACAACGGGTCTTCATCGGCGGCCCAGTGGGGCAGGGCAATCACCTGTGGTTTGCGCAGTTGCACCCGCACGTTGGGTGCCAGCACCTGGGCGATGCTATCCAGCGGGTGCTGCGCAGCCGTGATTACCTGGCCTTCTACCTGGCTGGCCCAATGAAATCCATGCACCACCTGCGCCGGGACGTACACCACGCAGGGTGCATGAACCTGAAACCGGTCACTGTCGAACAGCACCTCGCCGCCACCGCTTTGCAGGTACAACAGCTGCAGCAAGCCTTCGTGACGGTGTGCGGCAATCTCCCAGTTGTGCGCGCCAGAGCGCTGGGATATCTGCTCCACATGCAAGGCTTCGTGCCACACCGGCTGCGCGGTTTCACCGTACAGGGCGTAATTGGGGATCTTGTTCATGGTGTTGTAATTGTTCTGTTCAGTACCCGCTACTGTGCCATAGCTGCCCGCAGGCTTCAGGGCGCAGTGGGCAAATTGACGGGAATGTGGGGCTGGTTGCAGGTTTTGTCCATTCTGCCGGTGGGCCTGCCGGCCATAGCCTGTTGCCCAGAACAAGCAACGCTCTGGAGAACAGCATGCACAACAACAAGATCCTTTCTCAGTGGCTAGGCCTGGAGTCGGCCGTATGCGTGGTGACCGGCGCGGCCGGCGGCATTGGCGCAGCGTTGGCCGCAGCCTTGGTGGAGCAGCAGGCCCACGTGGTGCTGCTTGACCGCGACCTGGACAAATGCCGCGAACTGGCGGCCACCCTGGGGGAACACAGTGCAGGCGAAGTCAGTGCCCTGGCCTGCGACATTGCCGACCCGGCCAGCGTGGAGCAGGCTGCGGCCCAGGTACAGGCGCTGCATGGGCGCTGCGATGTACTGGTCAACAATGCCAGCGTGCTGCGCCCCGGTGCGCTGGACACGCTAAGCCTGGAACAATGGAACCAGGTGCTGGCGGTCAACCTCAGTGGCTACCTTTTGTGTGCCCAGGCCTTTGGCCGTTCCATGCTGGACTGTGGCCAGGGCCGTATCGTGCATGTGGCCTCGATTGCAGCCCATTACCCGCAACCCAACAGTGGCGCTTACAGCGCGGCGAAGGCAGGCGTCAGCATGTTGTCGCGGCAGATCGCCGTGGAATGGGGGCCGCGCGGTGTGCGCAGCAACGCCGTATGCCCGGGTTTGATCCGCACGCCATTGTCGGCGGCGTTCTATGCCGACCCACAGGTGGCGCGCCGGCGTAGCGCCATGACCGCCAACCAGCGCATCGGTGAGCCGCAAGACATCGCCGAAGCCGTGCTGTTTCTGGCCAGCCGCCGCGCCGACTATATCAACGGCGCCGAGCTGACCGTGGATGGCGGACTGGAAAGCATGCCCATGGCACTGATCCCGCGCCCTGGCTTCGAGGGGGCAGGCCAATGAATACGCGTAGCTGCGATGTACTGGTCATCGGTGCGGGGGCTGGCGGCCTGGCGACAGCCATCACGGCCAAAAAGCTTGGCCTGGATGTGATCGTCATCGAAAAGGAGGCGTGCTTCGGCGGCACCACGGCGTTTTCCGGCGGCGTGCTGTGGGTGCCGGGCACCCGGCACGGGGGCAATGACAGCCAAGCAGCGGCCATGACCTACCTGCGCAACGAAACCGGTGCCTGCTTCGATGCGCCCGGGGTGGAGGCATTCTTGCGCTACGCGCCGCAGATGGTTGAGTTTTTCGAGCGCGAGACGGCAGTCAAGTTCGTGCCCACGCTGTACCCCGATTATCACCCGCAGGTGGAAGGCGGCGTCGATGTGGGCCGCTCGATACTGGCCGCACCTTACGACATCCGTGGTCTGGGGCCCGACATGGCGCGGCTGCGCCCGCCGCTGAAGACCATCACCTTCATCGGCATGATGTTCAACTCGTCGAATGCCGACCTCAAGCACTTCTTCAATGTCACCCGTTCGTTGACCTCGTTCGCCTACGTGGCCAAACGCCTGCTGACCCATTTGAAGGAGCTGGCCTTGTACCGACGCGGCACCCAGGTCACCAGTGGCAATGCCCTGGCGGCACGGCTGGTACGCTCGGCACTGGACCTGGGCATTCCGATTCTCACAGGCACCCCGGCGCGGCAGTTGCTGCGCGAAGGGGCGCGGGTAGTGGGGGCGGTGACCGGGCAGGCCGGCAGCGAGCAGCGCATCGAAGCCCGGCGTGGGGTGGTGCTGGCCTGTGGCGGTTTCTCCCATGACCTGCAACGGCTGCGCCAGGCCTACCCGCATGTACGGCGTGGCGGCGAGCATTTTTCACCGGTGCCAGCGGGCAACACCGGCGATGGTGCGCGCATGGCCGAGGCGCTGGGAGCAAAGGTCGATATCTGCCTGCAGGCACCTGCAGCCTGGATGCCGGTATCGAAGGTGCCGGTGGGTGGTGGGCGGCATATTGCCTTTCCGCACTTGCTCGACCGCTACAAGCCGGGTGTGATCGGCGTGCTGCGTTCGGGGCAGCGATTCACCAATGAGTCGAATGCCTACCACGACGTAGGCGCAGCGCTGATCGAGGCGTGTTCCGACCAGGCAGAAACCGCCATGTGGCTGGTATGCGACCGCCGCACCCTGGCCAAATACGGGCTGGGCTTTGCCAAGCCTGCGCCGATGCCGCTGGGGCCATTGCTGCGCAACGGTTACCTGCTCAAGGGCCAGACCCTGGCGGAGTTGGCCGGCAAGGCCGGTATCGATGCGCAAGGGCTGGAGCAGACTGTGCGCGAGTACAACCTTGGCGCTGTCCACGGTGAAGACCGTCAGTTCGGCCGCGGCAGCACCAGCTTCAATCGCTACCTGGCCGACCCGCAGCAACAACCCAACCCGTGCGTAGCGCCGGTTGGCGAGGGACCGTACTTTGCCGTGAAAGTCATCATGGGCGATCTGGGCACTTTCGACGGGCTGCGCACCCGTGTGACCGGTGAAGTGTTGGCGGCCGACGGGCAAGTCATCGACGGCCTGTATGCGGTGGGTAACGACCGCGCCAGCATCATGGGCGGCAACTACCCCGGGGCGGGCATCACCCTGGGGCCGATCATGACCTTTGCCTACATCACCGGGCGCCATCTGGCGGGTGTCGAGCAGGGGCTGGCGGCGGGCAACGCACGGGAGGTGGCGTGATGGACAAGCCTGTGGTCGACCACCGCATCTACACCATTCGCCCGCGCGGCATGGCGGCCTTTCTCGAGGCGTTCGACCAGCTGGCGATGCCGATCCTGCTGCGCCACCTCGGTGCACCCCTGGCGTTTTACACCAGCAGCATCGGGCCGTTGAACCAGGTGGTGCACTTGTGGGGCTATGACAGCCTCGATGACTTCGAGAAGCGCAGCGCAGCGCGGGATGCCGACCCGGACTTTGCCGCGTACCTGCATGCCACCCGCGACCTGGTGGTGGCTCAGGAAACACGCATCATAAGGCCTGTGCGCTTACCCAGCCTTTTCCACTAGGGCTGCGACAAACACCGTCATAAAAACAACAACAGGTGATACCTATGAACAACACACTCGACGTGCGCCAACTGATCGACCAGCAACCCATCGGCCGCTACCAGAAATGGGTGGTGTTCCTCGGCTTTCTCATCATCGCCCTGGACGGCCTGGACGTCGCCATCATCGGCTTCATTGCCCCGCAATTGAAAAGCGATTGGGGCCTGGATGCGCAAAGTCTGGGCCCGGTATTGAGCGCCGCGTTGATCGGCCTGGCACTTGGCGCCTTGATTGCCGGCCCCTTGGCGGACCGTTACGGGCGCAAGGCGGTGTTGCTGTGCAGCGTGCTGCTGTTCGGCCTCTGGACACTGGCCTCGGCCTTTTCACCCAACCTGGAAGCCCTGGTCGCGTTGCGCTTTCTGACCGGCCTGGGCCTGGGCGCAGCCATGCCCAATGCCAGCACCCTGGTCAGCGAGTATGCCCCGGCACGCAGCCGCTCGCTGCTCATTACCCTGGCATTCTGCGGGTTCTCCCTGGGCGCAGCGGCAGGTGGCTTCGTCAGCGCCTGGATGATTCCGAACCTGGGCTGGCGCAGTGTCCTGGCATTGGGTGGGGTGTTGCCGCTAATGGTCCTGCCGTTGCTGTATTGGCGCCTGCCGGAATCGGTGACGTTCCTGGTCAGCAAGGGGGCGGACCGCAAGCGCATTCTGGCCATTGTCCGTCGCCTGGCACCTGAGCATGTCAACGCCGACACGACCTTTGTCTTGCCCGGTAAAGCCCAGGCTGCAGGCGGTGCAATCGGCACTATCCTCTCTGCGCGGTATCGCTTTGGTACCTGCATGCTCTGGGGCGGGTACGTGCTGGCGCTGTTCCTGGTCTATCTGTTCAGCGGCTGGTTGCCGACGCTGGTGAAGGAGGGGGGCGGGTTTTCGGTGGCCGAAGCGGCCATCGTCACCGCCTGTTTCCAGATTGGCGGCCCGTTGGGCGCGATTTCGGTGGGTTGGGCCATGGATCGCTACCCGGCGCAGCGCGTGCTGGTACTGACCTTCCTGTTCAGTGGTGCGGTAATTTTTGCAATTGGTCAGGTCGCTGCGGACTTCGCCTGGTTGTGCGCGGTTGCGAGCGCTGTAGGCTTTGGCCTTAATGGGGCAAGTGTTGGCATGAATGCACTGGCGGCGGCTTTTTACCCGACTGAAGCACGGGCGACCGGGGCCAGCTGGATGAGCGGCATCGGGCGCCTGGGTGCGATTCTCAGTGCCTTTGCCGGGGCACAGATGCTGGCGCTGGGCTGGAGTTTTGCCCAGGTGTTCGCTTCGTTGTTGCTACCCGCAGGGTTGGCGGCTTTGGCGGTATGGCTGCAGGGGCGAAATGCGGCGTCACGGCTTAGCGTTCCAGGCTGTACATCCGGCACCCCGGCTGCAGCGCCAGCAGGTTCGGCTCCCGCTCCCTAGCCTTCGGGAACACACCCCCTGTCTGAAGCCATACGCTCGATCAACGCCCACAACGCCGCATCATTGAAATCGTCGACAACCAGCCTGGCGCCCGCCGCCAGCAACCGCTCCGGGGTCTGCGTCGTGGCCACGCCCACGGTAAAGATCCCCGCGCCACTGGCCGCGGCCGTCCCCGGCAATGAGTCCTCGAAGGCCAGCGCTTGCCCGGCCTCGGCACCCAGCCGCTGCAGGCCGGTGAGGTAGGGCAGCGGGTCCGGTTTGGGCCGTGCCAGTTCTTCGGCCACCAGCACATGTTCAAAGTGCTGGCCAAGGCCCATGGCGTTCAGCATGTGCTCGGCGTTCAGCCGCGGTGCGTTGGTCACCACGCACATGCCGATGTCATGGGCCTGGGCATGCTCCAGCAGGCGCAACAGGCCTGGCATTGGCTCAAGCGACGGCGACATCGCACGAAACAGCGCTTCCTTGCGGTCGGCCAACGCCTGGCACTGTTCGACGCTGGCGCCGCTGAACAGCTCGGCGAACAGCTCGCCGTTGGCGCGGCCGCTGACCTGGGCGTCGAACTGCGCCTGGCTCAGCTCGCGGCCGTCGTGTTCGCGCAGCAGTTGGCGAAAGGCCTGCAGGTGCAAGGTGTCAGTGTCGGTGAGGGTCCCGTCAAGGTCGAACAGCAGGGCGGTCAGCATGGGATATCCAGATGAAAAAACACAAGCCAGGGGATCATAACCAAAGCTGACGACGAAGGGGGCTGTTCAGCGTGCTCCGAAAAGAGTACAAATGTGCTCCATGGACACTCTTACCCCCAAACGCCGCGCCATTTTCGAATTCATCCGTGAGCGCATTGCCGAGCATGGTCAGCCGCCGAGCCTGGCCGATATCGCCACGCGCTTCGGTTTTGCCTCGCGCAGCGTTGCGCGCAAGCACATCACCGCCCTGTGCCAGGCCGGTTACATCGATGTCACGCCAAACCAGGCCCGGGGCATACGCCTGGCCGAACCGCTGCGCCGGCCGGAAATCCTCGAAATACCCGTGCTGGGCCAGGTGGCGGCGGGTGCCCCCATCGGCCCGGACCTGGACATCCACGAGCAGTTGCTGCTCGACCCCAGCCTGTTCCGCCGTACCCCCGACTACCTGCTGAAGGTGCGGGGCGACTCGATGATCGACGACGGCATCTTTGACGGTGACCTGGTCGGCATCCTGCAACAGGCTGACGCCCGCGACGGGCAAATCGTGGTTGCGCGCCTGGACGGCGAAGTGACCATCAAACGCCTGCAACGCCAAGGCGGCACTTACCGGCTGTTGCCACGTAACCCGGCCTATGCGCCGATCGATGTGCAGCCCGAACAGGACTTTTTCATCGAAGGCGTGTTCTGCGGCTTGCTGAGGCGCGACTGATGGGCGCCGTGGTCGACCTCGACAGGCTGCTGGAACAGCGCCGGGTATGGCGCGGCCGGCAGGCCCAGGCGCGGCCACTCGGGCTGCAGCCCACCGGCCATGCGGCCCTCGACGAACGTTTGCCGGAAGGTGGCTGGCCGGCGGCAGCACTGAGCGAGCTGTTGCTGGCCAACCCCGGCTGTGGCGAATTGCAGTTGCTGTGGCCAACCCTGGCCCGGCTGAGTGCAGAAGCCAGCAGAGTGGTGCTGGTGGCTCCACCCTTCATCCCTTTTGCACCGGCCTGGCAGGCAGCGGGGGTGGACCTGCGCTGGCTGGTACAGGTGGATGCCGAGCCTGCCGATGCCCTGTGGGCTGCCGAACAGTGCCTGCGCTCGGGCAGTTGCGCGGCGGTGCTGTGCTGGCCGGAACGTGCCGATGACCGCGCCCTGCGGCGCTTGCAGGTAGCGGCCGAAACCGGGCAGGCACTGGCGTTCGCCTGCAGGCCGCAGCAGGCGTCGCACAACCCTTCACCCGCAGCGCTGCGCATTGCAGTCGACACACGCCCGGCGCAATGGCGCGTGCTGAAAAGCCGGGGTGGCATGCCACCCGCGCTGCCAATACCCTGCCCGGGGCGGGGCTGATGCACCATGCTCTGGGCCTGCATCCTGCTCCCGCAGCTTGCGCTGGACACCGTCCTGCGTGAGCGTGACGACCCTGACACGCCTTTGGTGCTGATTGGCGGGCCGACCCAGC
This sequence comes from Pseudomonas sp. GLN_2, assembly GCF_043106005.1. Taxonomy (NCBI): domain Bacteria; kingdom Pseudomonadati; phylum Pseudomonadota; class Gammaproteobacteria; order Pseudomonadales; family Pseudomonadaceae; genus Pseudomonas; species Pseudomonas sp. GLN_2. The sequence continues at coordinate 35,549 of NZ_JBICMC010000010.1, forward strand.
GTCGCCTGTTGCAGGCAGTCAACCCGGCGGCCGCTGCACTGGGCCTGCGGGCCGGGCAAACCCTGACCGCAGCGCGTGCCCTGGCCGATGGCTTCACCTGCGTCGAAGCTGACCCCAAACGCATCGATCAGGTGCAACAGTTGCTGGCGGCCTGGGCCTACCGCTTCAGTGCCCAGGTCAGCCTGCATTACCCTCGGGCGCTGCTGCTGGAAGTGGGCTCCAGCCTGCAACTGTTCGGGCCCTGGCCCTTGTTCGAGGCACGTCTGCGTCAGGAACTGGCAGAACTGGGCCTGCGTCAACGCATTGTCCTGGCCAGCAACCCGGTGGCTGCTCGCATGCTCGCCAATGGCCACGATGGCCTGGCCGTGGGCGATGTCGACGCCACCCGAGCGGCGCTGCTTGGCATGCCCATCACGCGCGTCGGCCTGCCGGCAGAGGCGGCCGAAGCGTTTGCCCGCATGGGCTTGCACCAGCTGGGCCAGGTTTTGGCCTTGCCGCGCGATACCTTGGCCAGGCGCTTTGCGGCCCAGGTGCAGCTGCACCTCGACCAGTTGCTCGGCCTGCGCAACCTGGGGCTGGATTTCTACCAGCCACCGGACCGTTTCGAAACCCGGCTGGAACTCAATTTCGACGTCGAGTCGCACCAGGCGCTGTTGTTCCCGCTGCGGCGCATGCTCAACGACCTTGCTGCATTTCTGGCCGGGCGAGACTGTGGCGTGCAGCGCTTCTGTCTGCATCTGGAGCACGCCGAGGGGCCGGATACCCTGCTCAAGGTGGGTTTGCTGGCGGCCGAACGCGATGCTGCGATGCTGTTCGAGCTGGCCCGTGGGCGCCTTGAGCCGCTGCGCATACCCGCACCGGTGCGCAACCTGCGGCTGGTTGCCGAAGACTTGCCACCCTTTGTGCCACAGCATCAGGCGTTGTTCGACCCGCGCGCGCAACAGGCGCAACCCTGGGCACAATTGCGCGAGCGGTTGCGCGCCCGCCTGGGGGATGAGGCCGTCAAGGGGCTTGGCGCAGCCGCCGATCACCGCCCGGAATGCGCCTGGCAGTTGGCGGAGCAGGGTGCCCAAGGCAACATGCCCGTTGCACCGGGTAGCCGCCCGGGGTGGCTGTTGTCGGCACCGATCGCGCTGGATGACGCCGCCTACCAGGTGCAGGGCTATGCCGAACGCATCGAATCAGGTTGGTGGGATGGCGGCGATGTGCGTCGCGACTACTACCGCATCGAAACCCGCGACGGCCTGCGCGGCTGGGCCTACCGCGACCTGAGCCAGGCCGGCCCGCTTTGGCTGCAGGGTTGGTTCGCATGAACACCCCGGGTTATGCCGAGCTGCATTGCCTTTCCAACTTCAGCTTCCAGCGCGGTGCATCGAGCGCCGACGAGCTGTTCCGGCGTGCGCGCGAGCAGGGCTACCAGGCCTTGGCAATCACTGACGAATGCACGCTGGCCGGTATCGTGCGCGCCTGGCAGGCAGCCAAGGTGCACCAGTTGCGGCTGATCGTTGGCAGCGAGGTGCAATTGTGCGACGGGCCCAAGCTGGTGCTGCTGGTCGAGAACCTGACCGGCTACCAGAACCTGTGCGCGCTGATCACCCGTGCCCGGCGGCGGGCAGAGAAGGGGGCGTACCAGCTGTTTCGTGATGACTTGCTGCTGCACCATCAAGGCCTGCTGGCCTTGTGGGTGGCCGCTGACAGTGGCGATACCGCTACCGGCGCGTGGCTGCGCAGTGTGTTCGCTGAGCGCCTGTGGCTGGCCGTGCACCTGCACCGGGGCAGTGACGATGCCATGCGCCTGCAACGGTTGCGGGCACTGGCGGCTGATGTGGGTATCCGCGCCGTGGCCTGTGGCGACGTGCACATGCACGTGCGTGGTCGCCGTGCCTTGCAGGACTGCATGACTGCCATCCGCCAGCATTGCCAGGTGAGCGAGGCCGGGCGCTTTCTGTTTGCCAATGGCGAACGGCACCTGCGCAGCCAGGCGCAACTGGCCGAGTTGTATCCGCTCGACCTGCTGGCCGAGACCCTGGTCATTGCCCGGCGCTGCCAGTTTGACCTGAGCGAACTGAACTACCAGTACCCACGCGAACTGGTGCCCGAGGGGCATACCCCGGCAAGCTGGCTGCGCGAACTGTGCGAGCAAGGCATGCCGCTGCGCTGGCCAGACGGGCCGAGTGGCAAAGTGCGGGCTGTGCTTGCCAAGGAACTGGGGCTGATCGAAGAGCTGGGTTACGAAAGCTACTTCCTGACGGTGCACGACATTGTCGCCTTCGCCCGCAGCCAGCGCATCCTATGCCAGGGCCGGGGGTCGGCAGCCAACTCGGTGGTGTGCTTCGTGCTGGGCATCACCGAGCTTGACCCCATGAAACACCACCTGCTGTTCGAGCGCTTCCTGTCGCGCGAGCGCAACGAGCCGCCGGACATCGACGTGGACTTCGAGCACGACCGGCGCGAGGAGGTGATCCAGTATGTGTTCCGTCGCTATGGCCGGCACCGGGCGGCGCTCACTGCGGTAGTCAACACCTACCATGCCGCCGGTGCGGTGCGGGATGTGGCGCGGGTGCTGGGGCTACCTGCCGACCAGGTGGATGCCCTGGCCAAATGCTGTGGCCGCTGGAGCGATCGCATACCCGATGACCAGCGCCTGGCCGAAGCCGGTTTCGAAGCGGGCAGCCCTTCGCTGCGGCGGGTGCTGGTGCTGGCCGGCGAACTGATCGGCTTCCCTCGGCACCTGTCACAGCACCCGGGCGGTTTTGTCATCTCCCAGCAACCGCTCGACCAGCTGGTGCCGGTGGAGAATGCCGCGATGCCGGAGCGCACGGTGATCCAGTGGGACAAGGATGACCTGGACATGGTTGGCCTGCTCAAGGTCGACGTACTGGCGTTGGGCATGCTCAGCGCCTTGCGCCGCTGCTTCGACCTGCTGCAGCACCACCGTGGCCGGCACCTGACCCTGGCGACCATCCCCAGCGAAGACCCGGCCACCTACGCCATGATCAGCCGTGCCGAGACCATGGGCGTTTTCCAGATCGAGTCACGCGCGCAAATGGCCATGTTGCCGCGGCTGCGGCCCCAAAAGTTCTACGACCTGGTGATTGAGGTCGCCATCGTCCGCCCCGGGCCGATTCAGGGTGACATGGTGCACCCGTACCTGCGCCGGCGCCTGAAGCAGGAACCGGTGACGTATCCGTCGCCGCAACTGAAGGAAGTGTTCGAACGTACCTTGGGCGTGCCGCTGTTCCAGGAGCAGGTGATGGAACTGGCGATGGTCGCGGCCGACTATACCCCGGGCGAGGCCGACCAGTTGCGCCGCAGCATGGCAGCCTGGAAGCGCCACGGCGGCCTGGAACCGCACCGCGAACGGCTGGTGCAGGGCATGTTGCGCAATGGTTACACGCTGGCGTTTGCCGAGCGCATCTTCGAGCAGATCAAGGGGTTTGGCAGCTATGGCTTCCCTGAGTCGCATGCGGCCAGCTTTGCCTTGCTGTGCTATGCCAGCAGTTGGCTGAAGTGCCATGAGCCGGCGATCTTCACCTGTGCGTTGGTCAACAGTTGGCCGATGGGCTTCTACAGCCCTGATCAGCTGCTGCAAGAGGCTCGCCGCCAAGGTATCGAGGTACGGCCGGTTGATGTCTGCCACAGCGACTGGGACTGCACCCTGGAGCCTGATGCTGAAGGCACCCTGGCCATTCGCATGGGCCTGCGACTGGTGCGTGGCCTGGCCGAAGCCGATGCCAGGCGCGTGCAGCAGGCGAGGGCGCAGCGGCCGTGGCGCAACGTCGAAGACCTGTGCCTGCGCGCCGGCCTGGACGCACGGGCCCGTGCCCGCCTGGCTGATGGCGGGGCGCTGCGCGCCTTGGCCAGCGATCGGCATCAGGCGCGCTGGCAGGTGGCGGCGGTGCAGCCGCAGCTGCCGTTGTTCGCCGATGTGCAGGCCTTGCCTGAAGAGCCGGTGCAATTACCCGTGCCAACCGTGGGCGAGGACCTGATGGCCGATTATCAAACCCTCGGCACTACGCTTGGCCCACATCCACTGGCCCTGTTGCGCGCTCGCCTGAGGGCACTGGGGTGTCGCAGCTCCAGTGAATTGGAGGGTGTGGAGCATGGCGACAACATTGCCGTGGCCGGGCTGGTGGTGGGCCGGCAACGGCCTCAAACCGCCAGCGGTGTGACCTTCGTTACTTTGGAAGACGAGCATGGCATGGTCAACGTGGTGGTGTGGCGTGCGCTGGCCGAACGGCAGCGGCGGGCGCTGGTGGGTTCGCAGTTGCTCAAGGTCAGTGGGCGGTTGGAGCAGGAGAATGGGGTGCGGCACCTGATTGCGCGGCGGTTGGAGGATGTGAGTCCGCTGCTGCAAGGGCTGGATGTGCGCAGCCGGGATTTTCACTGACCCCCAACGCTCGGTACTTGCGCGGTTCCCTGTGGGAGCGGGCGAGCCCGCGAAGCAGCCACCGCGTTGCAGGGCACCGGCCTTGCCGGTGTTCGCGGGCATGCCCCACATTGACCGCCTGCAACCTTGAGCCTGCCCCAGCCATTCACCGGCCACAGTGCGTTATACCGTGGTCGAC
>NZ_JBICMC010000110.1:0-2226 GCF_043106005.1 Pseudomonas sp. GLN_2
TTACCCGCGAAGAGGCCGGTACTGGCACAGCATTTCTCGCAGGCTGATGACCTGGATCAATTGACACCCGCCATAACACGTTTCATACCACGAACCCAACGCGACTAAAGGTCGCAGTGCGAACCCATACTGCCATCAGCGGCGTATCATGGTCCGCAGAGCGCTAGCAGATTGCGCGAGACTGCGGCCCGCACGCACAGGCCGCGGCGTTTCTCCACTGCCGTGGGACTTGATGATGAGCAAGCAAATTCCGGTACATGATGTCACCCCGCCTGCCAGCAAAGGGAAGGATTCCGTCGACCTCTACGCTTCCCGGGAAAAGATCTACACCCGCGCCTTCACCGGCCTGTTCCGTCGCCTGCGCATGGTCGGGGGTGCCGCACTGTTCCTGCTGTACTTCGGCACCGTGTGGCTGAACTGGGGAGGGCACCAGGCCGTGTGGTGGAACCTGCCCGAGCGCAAGTTCTACATCTTCGGCGCCACCATCTGGCCGCAAGACTTCATCCTGCTCTCGGGCATTCTCATCGTCGCCGCCTTCGGCCTGTTCTTCATCACGGTGTTCGCCGGCCGGGTGTGGTGCGGCTACACCTGCCCGCAAAGCGTGTGGACCTGGATTTTCATGTGGTGCGAAAAGGTCACCGAGGGTGACCGCAACCAGCGCATGAAGCTCGACAAAGCCCCGATGAGTGGCAACAAGTTCCTGCGCAAATTCGCCAAGCACAGCCTGTGGCTGCTGATCGGTTTTGTCACCGGCATGACCTTTGTCGGCTACTTTTCGCCGATCCGTGAGCTGGTGGTCGAATTCTTCACCGGCCAGGCCGATGGCTGGGCCTACTTCTGGGTCGGTTTCTTCACCCTCGCCACCTACGGCAACGCCGGCTGGCTGCGCGAACAGGTGTGTGTGTACATGTGCCCCTATGCCCGCTTCCAAAGCGTGATGTTCGACAAGGACACGCTGATCGTGTCCTACGACCCACGCCGTGGCGAAACCCGCGGCCCGCGCAAGAAAGATACCGACTACAAAGCCCAGGGCCTGGGTGACTGCATCGACTGCACCATGTGCGTGCAGGTCTGCCCGACCGGTATCGACATCCGTGACGGCCTGCAGATCGAGTGCATCGGCTGCGCCGCCTGTATCGATGCCTGCGACAGCATCATGGACAAGATGAACTACCCCAAAGGGCTGATCAGCTACACCACCGAGCACAACCTGTCCGGGCAGAAGACCCACCTGCTGCGCCCGCGCCTGATCGGCTATGCCGTGGTACTGCTGGTGATGATGATCGGGCTGGCGACGGCCTTCGCCACCCGTTCGCTGGTCGGTTTCGACGTCAGCAAAGACCGCGTGCTGTACCGCGAAAACGCCCAGGGCCGGATCGAGAACGTGTACAGCCTGAAGGTAATGAACAAGGATCAGCGCGATCACGTCTACGTGCTGGACGCCGCCGGCCTGCCGGACCTCAAGCTTGAAGGCCAGCGCGAGATCCGCGTGGCCGCCGGTGACATCGTCAGCCTTCCTGTGCAGCTGTCGGTTGCCCCCGAGAAGCTGCCATCGACCACCAACGAAATCACCTTCATCCTCAAGAGCGCCGACGACAGCGACGCCCAGGTTGAAGCCAAGAGCCGTTTCATCGGCCCACAGATCCGCTAAGAGAGATAACGCACAATGCCTGCCGCCACCGCCGCCAGCCCCTGGTACAAGCACCTCTGGCCCTGGATCATCATCGGCATTCTCACCACCTCGGTGTGCCTGAGCCTGACCATGGTCAGCATCGCGGTGCACAACCCGGACAACCTGGTGAATGACAACTACTACGAGGCCGGCAAGGGCATCAACCGCTCGCTGGACCGCGAGCTGCTGGCGCAGCAGCTTGGCCTGAAAGCCAGCGTGCATCTGGACGAACTGACCGGCGAAGTGGACCTGCGCCTGACCGGTAGCAGTGGCCCGCAAAACCTGGAGCTGAACCTGATTTCGCCAACCCAGCCAGAGAAGGACCGCAAGGTGCTGCTGAGCCGGGTCGAAGCAGGACGCTATGTGGGACAACTGGAGGACAAGGTCGACGGGCGGCGTTTTGTGGAACTGCTGGGCAGCGAAGGGGGCCAGGTGTGGCGGCTGTTCGAAGAGGAAAAAGTGGCGCATGGTGTGACCTTGCAGTTGGGTGACGAAGCCCTGCAAGGCGCCGAACACCAGTAATGATTCCTGGTATGAATGGGGGCGCTTTGCGC
>NZ_JBICMC010000111.1:0-8161 GCF_043106005.1 Pseudomonas sp. GLN_2
TTCGCGCCCCTTTCGCGACACAAGGCCGCCCCCACATAAGGAGCAGACCGCAGCTGGGTGAAATCTACGCAAAAAAAACGCCGCTGATATCAGCGGCGTTTTTGAGTACCTCAATGCCTTAGAACGGCATCTTGAAGCCCGGCGGCAGTTGCATGCCGGCGGTCATGCCGCCCATCTTTTCCTGGCTGCTTTGCTCAACCTTGCGCACGGCGTCGTTCAGCGCAGCGGCAATGAGGTCCTCCAGAACTTCCTTGTCGTCTTCATCAGTCGACATCAGGCTCTGGTCGATGCTGACGCGCTTGACGTCATGACGACCGGTCATCACCACACTCACCAGCCCGCCACCGGACTGACCGGTGACTTCGGCGTTGGCCAGTTCTTCCTGCATCTTCTGCATTTTTTCCTGCATCTGCTGGGCCTGCTTCATCAGGCCGGCCATGCCACCTTTCATCATGGGATATACCTCGATTGGGTCATGTGATGCGGCCCGGCACCGGGCCGGCCGCATGGTTATCCGTTACTGGCCCTGACTGGCCAGGGCTTCTACAGGCTCAATAGTATCCTGCCGCACCTTGGCGCCGAACAACTTGATCATCTGCTGGATCAACGGATCCTGCTCGATCGACGCGACGGCGTCCTGCTGGCGCTCGGCACGCTTGCGCGCTGCGGCCTGAGCCGGGGTTTCCTGCTCGGGCAGGATCAGCTCGATGCGCAGGTTCAGCGTGCGCCCCAGGTGCTGGTTGAGCGCTTCGTTCAGGCGCCGCTGCTGGGTGGCGTTGAACAACGCCCCCTGGCCCGGATCCAGATGCAGCAACCAGTCGTCGCCATCGGCGGCAATCAGCGTACAGTTTGCCGCGATGTTGCCTGTCATCCCGGACACAGGCAACTGTGGGAATAATTCCAGCCATTGCAGGGCCAGACCGGTGGCCGGTTTGGCTGCCGGCAACGGTTCGGCCGCCGGTTTGGACACGTCTTCCTGAACATGTTCGGCCAGCTCGTCCAGGTAGCTGAAGCCTGCCGGATCGCTTTCGCCGCCGTAATAGTCTTCGTCAAGCGGCGGCTCATCGTCGCGCTCCATCCCCACGGCAGCGTAGGCAGACGGGTCGAAAGGCGGCTCGTCGTGTGCCGGGGTGGCCTGTGGGGGCGCCACCGGGGCAACAGGCTCGGGCTCGGCAGGTGCCGGTTCGGGCGCGGGTTCAGCCGCTAACGGCGCGGGTGCAACGGCAGGCTCTTCCCACGGCAAGTCGACCACTTCGGCAACAGGCTCAGGTACGGAGATGGCCTCAGCTTCGGCCTTCAGCTCAACATCTGCCTCGGCCTCCGGCTCATGATCAGCCGTCGCGGGTGCAGGCACCTCCAGTTGCGGGGCTTGCGCTACAGGCTCCGCCGGCACAGCCGCGACAGGTGATGAAGGCTCGACCGGCGCCGCGGCTGCCACCTTCCCTGCAGGATCAGCTGTGGCCTGGCTGATCCCCGCTGGCTTTAGCACCGGCTTCGGTGCGTCGTCCGTGTCTGCCGGGCGGAACGCCAGCATGCGCAACAGCACCATCTCGAAGCCACCGCGCGGGTCCGGCGCAAGGGGCAGGTCACGGCGGCCAATCAGGCCCATCTGATAATAGAACTGCACATCCTCGGCCGGCAGCGCCGAAGCCAGCGCCAATACCCGCTCGCGATCACCCTGGCCGTTGTCTACCGCTTCGGGCAGCGCCTGGGCAATGGCTACACGGTGCAGCACATTGAGCATTTCGGCCAGAACGCCCGACCAGTCGGGACCTTGCTCGGCCAGGTTACGCACGGCCTCCAGCAAAGCCCTGGCATCGCCTTCGAGCAGTGCCTGCAAGACCCCATACACCTGGCCATGGTCTAGGCTACCCAACATGGCACGTACATCGGCAGCCAGTACCTTGCCTTCACCAAAGGCGATGGCCTGGTCGGTCAGGCTCATGGCGTCACGCATGGAACCATCGGCCGCACGGCCCAGCAGCCACAGGGCATCTTCCTCGAACGGCACATTTTCGGCGGCCAGTACGTGGCTGAGGTGCTCCACCACCCGCTCCGGGCTCATGTTCTTCAACGAGAACTGCAGGCAGCGCGACAGGATGGTGGCCGGCAGCTTCTGCGGGTCGGTGGTGGCGAGGATGAACTTGACGTAGGGCGGTGGCTCTTCCAGCGTCTTGAGCAAGGCGTTGAACGAGTGGGTCGAGAGCATGTGCACTTCGTCGATCAGGTAGACCTTGAAGCGCCCACGGCTGGGGGCGTACTGCACGTTATCGAGCAGTTCGCGGGTGTCCTCGACCTTGGTGCGGCTGGCGGCGTCGATCTCGATCAGGTCGACGAAACGGCCTTCGTCGATTTCACGGCACACCGAACAGGTGCCACAGGGCGTGGAGGTGATGCCGGTTTCACAGTTCAGGCACTTGGCGATAATACGGGCGATGGTCGTCTTGCCCACGCCGCGGGTACCGGTGAACAGGTAGGCGTGGTGCAGGCGCTGGTTGTCCAAGGCATTGATCAAGGCCTTGAGCACATGGGTCTGGCCGACCATTTCGCGGAACGAGCGCGGACGCCATTTTCGTGCAAGAACCTGATAACTCATCGAAAAACCATCGTAGCCTGATCGAGCGGAAGATCGCTAATGCTAGCGGAGCGGGGGCAAAATTGCACCCTGCGCAACTCGTCTAAGCTTGGAATGGCGCATTGTTCAGGGAGGATTGCCTTTGCGAAGACTGCTGGCCCTGTTACTGCTGTGGTCTACAAACAGCCTGGCTGACCAGCCGGTGCTGCGCTTTTCAGTTGCCGAGAGCTGGAGCATGCCGCTGGTACGCATCGAAGGCGATCAGCCAGTGGAGGGATTGCTTTACGACCTGATGCAAGCCGTTGCCAGGCAAGTGGGCGCTCGCCCCGAGTTCCACGTCATGGCCCGCCTGCGCCTGGAGGAGGCCATGAGCAACGGCGACATTGATGTCCGTTGCTACGTCAGTACCCAATGGCTCAACGACCGCCCAAGGGATTTTGTGTGGAGTATCCCACTGATTCATCAGCGTGACGTACTGGTCGGCCGCGCCGGTGACAGCACACCGATACCCCCCGAGCAACTGCCACCTCAGGCGATCGGCACAGTGCTGGGCTACACCTATTCAACCCTGCAACCGCTGCTGGACCACGGCCAGCTGCACCGTGAGGACAGCCGCAGCCAGTTGCTGGTGCTGCAAAAGCTGCAGGCAGGCCGGTATCGCCATGCGGTGAGCAACCAGTTGTCGTTGCAGTGGTTCAACCAAGGGTTGCCAGCGGAGCAGCAATTGCAGGCGCTGGCAGTGCTGGAGGAACAGGATTTGGGATGCATGGTGCGCAACGATCCGGCGATACCGACACAAGGGCTGTTGCGGGCGTTGGTAAGAATGAAGCAGTCGGGGGAGATCGAGCGGATTTTGCAGCGGTATGGAGGGACGGGCGACCCGGACAGTATGTCTGTGGCCCGGCCCGAAATACCCAGCAAAATGCCGGCACACAGCCAGCGCAACTAACGCCCTGCTCATTTCGCGAACGCTTGCGCAAACACTGCTGGAGCAACTGTCTTGCTCAATTTCTAAAAGCTGGCGCGATCCCTATGGGAGCGGGCTTGCCCGCGAACACGGGCGAAGCCCGTGCCATCCACCGCGCTATATTCTTCGCGGGCATGCCCGCTCCCAGAGCATTGTGCGGCACATTCACAATCGCTATCACAAACTCAACGTCACCGGCCTTTACGTTCAAACGCCAAGCTGACAGCATCCGCCTGCCCCCAGGCAATCTGCATGGCCCGCAAACCATGCTCCAACAACTGCCTGGTTTCTTCGTCCTGAATACGCTCAAGCGCCCGCCGGCTATCGCTGTAGGCGAACATCAGGTAGTGGGAAACATTCATCAACGCGAACTCCATCGGGACGATGCCTTCGCTGATCGCGCGGGAAAGGGATTTGCCTTGGGGAAGATCAAAGACGTGGGGCGGATCGGGGACCAATTTTTTCATGAGCTCACCATACCGGGCTGAGAGCACCCTTTTGCTTCCACACTTAGGGTGACAGTTGTACGCGGGGTGGAAGACCAGGGGTATGGCAAACCCGGCAGGCCCGAAGGCCTCCCACGCACAACTGTCATATCGACAGCCGCCAAACCACCCAGGCTTCCACACCCGATCGCTGAACTGACAGCGACCGCGAAAGCCTAGTGGGCGAGGTTGACCGGGACAATCAGACGGGAGTCGACGGAACACGTAGGATAATTCGCTATGCCTGCCTGACGTGTAGGGGCTTTCCTAGACTGTTATCAGACCTATCTTAAAGTGGGCACTCTGATCATGTGCTTACTGTTATCGGGCTCCCTGTCTTCACACCAAAGCCCGTAAATACGCACTCAAGAACAACCCCACACCAAACACAAAATGCGTGGCCAGGCTCTTCAGGCAGTTGCGCGCAGGCGTCGGCGTCCTGGACGCAAAGAACCCTGCCCCCATCGCTGGCTGCATGAGGCAAAACGGCGCCACAACTGTACCCACACCCACAACTACTGCTGGTAAAAGAGTAGGCGACCGCAACCAGCCCTCCCCTACGATCACAACCAGCAGCATCGCGAAAAGCACGCCGGTGGCGTAGTGAATCACCCATCCCCACGCCAACTCATTTCGCACCGGTTCCGCTTTGGCAATCGCTTGGTGCGAAACACGCCCGCCTAGCAGGTGCCCCGCCCAACGTCCGACCATGGCGAAATTCAGCGTTGCGATACCTAACCGCCTCAGCAGCAACCCCCACAGGTCCATCACTACAGTGGCACCAATGCCAATCGGCAATGCAGCTAGAAACATCGCAGTAAACGTCATTTGAACAAGCCCTCGAAGGTTGACGGTCATTACCATGCCGCGCAGCATAGAAGTTAAAGTCAACTTCAAGTCAAGGGCCCGAAATGGACATTGCCGACGTCGCCAAACGCACTGGCGTACCTGCATCGACACTGCGTTACTACGAGAAGAAAGGCTTGCTCAAGTCGCTTGCCGGGCACGGTCAGCGTCGACAGTTTGCAGCCGATGTGGCAGACCGGTTGGCGCTGATCGCCCTGGGGCAGGCCGCGGGGTTTTCGCTGGATGAAGTGGGGACGATGCTGGTGGACCTGCAGGTCGACCGACAGATGCTGATAGCAAAGGCGGACGAGCTGGATGCGCGGATCAAGCGGTTGCAGGCGATGAGCAAGGGGTTGCGGCATGCGGCGCAATGCCCTGAGAAAGATCATCTGGCATGCCCGAAATTCCAACGGCTGATGAAGCTATCGGCGGCGGGGGCATTGGGCGAAAAGCAGGAAAGAACGAAGGCGTTCGTTACAGATTGAGGTTTTCCGCCCCCAGAAATGGAGGCGGCCCCACCAGCCACACCCCGGCACTCGATGTTCCCGCTATGGCTGCTCCCTTCCGGGCCTGACCAGGTTAACGGGTAATCAATGCGGGGGGACCGATGGGGCCACCACTACATGCCTCGCTGAGCAGCGAGTGGCGCCATTGTACCGGTCTTTGGGGCAGATACAACCACTGCGGCAGAAAAAGTCATCATTTCTCAATGACTTGTCAGGGTCGAGACGGCCTGGACGGGCCTCTTCGCGGGTAAACCCGCTCCTACGGGCGACCGCGCAGGCTTTTCGAGTTTTGAGCAAGACAGTTGCCCCCCACAGGGGGGGCACGGATGCCTAGACCGCTATGCCCTGTTCGGCCAGGAATGTGACGAAGGCATCTTCGTCCAGTACCTTCACACCTAGCTCAGCAGCCTTGGCCAGCTTGGAACCTGCCCCCGGCCCTGCCACCACGCAGTGGGTCTTGCCGGAAACGGAACCGGCAACCTTGGCCCCCAGGCTTTCCAGCTTGTCCTTGGCAATGTCGCGGCTCATGCGCTCCAGCGTACCGGTCAGCACCCAGGTCTGGCCGGCCAGCGGCAAGCCTTCGGCCACCTTCTTCTCGCTGCTCCAGTGCATGCCGAATGCCAGCAGCTGCGCTTCGATGTCCCGGGCCAGTTTCTGGTTTGCTTCATCCTTGAAGAACTCACGCACGGCGTCGGCCTGCTTGGCCGCCAGGGCCTGGCGCAGGTCAATGCCGTCGGCGGCGATGATCTTGTCCAGGCTGTCGAGCTTGGCCACCAACTTCTCGGCACCGGTCGGGCCGACGGAGGCAATGTCGAGCTTGGCGATCATCCCGGCCAAGGTGGTGCTGGCGGCAAATTCGGCAGCCAGCTCACCTTCGTCCTGCAACTGCATACCGCTGTCGAGCAGCTGCTGGATAACCTTCTGGTTGTGCTCGTCTTCAAAGAAATTGTGGATCTCGTAGGCCACTTCGAGACCGATGTCCGGCAAATAGGTCAGCACCTGCGGCAATGCCTGCTGCACGCGCGCCAGGCTGCCCAGCGAGCGGGCCAGCACCTTGGCAGTCTCCTCGCCGACATCCGGGATGCCCAGCGCGTAAATGAAGCGCGCCAGGCTCGGGCGCTTGCTGGCTTCGATGGCATCCAGCAGCTTCTGGGTCGACACCTCGGCAAAGCCTTCAAGGCCGACGACCTGTTCGAACTGCAGCTTGTACAGGTCAGCCGGCGAGCCGATCAGGCCTTCATCCACCAACTGCTCGACACTCTTCTCACCCAGGCCGTCGATGTCCATGGCACGGCGCGACACATAATGAATGATCGCCTGCTTGAGCTGCGCGCCACAGGCCAGGCGGCCGACGCAGCGGTACACCGCCCCTTCGCTGGTGGTTTCCTTGCCTTTGCTGCGTTTGACCAGCTGGGTGCGCTCGACCTGCGAACCACACACCGGGCACTCGCTTGGCACCTCTACCGGGCGGGCGTCTTGCGGACGACGCTCCAGCACCACCTGCATCACCTGCGGGATCACGTCGCCGGCCCTGCGAATGATCACCGTGTCGCCGATGCGCAGGCCCAGGCGGGCGATTTCGTCCATGTTGTGCAAGGTGGCGTTGGACACGGTCACACCGGCCACCTTGACCGGCTTCAGCCGCGCCACAGGCGTTACGGCACCCGTACGGCCAACCTGGAACTCAACGTCCAGCACCTCGGTCAGCTCCTCCATGGCCGGGAACTTGTGGGCAATCGCCCAGCGCGGCTCACGGGCGCGGAAGCCCAGTTCGCGCTGGGCGGCCAGGCTGTTGACCTTGAACACTACACCGTCGATCTCATACGGCAGACTGTTACGCCGCTCGCCAATGTCGCGGTAGTAGGCCAGGCATTCTTCGATGCCCGCCGCATGCTTGAGCTCGCGGCTGATCGGCAGGCCCCAGGCCTTGAGTTGCTCGAGGATGCCGATGTGGCTGTCGCCGATGCTTTCGGACAACTGGCCGACGCCATAGCAGCAGAACTCCAGCGGGCGGCTGGCGGTGATTTTCGAGTCCAGCTGGCGCAAGCTGCCAGCGGCGGCATTGCGCGGGTTGGCGAAGGTCTTGCCACCGGCCTCGGCCTGGGCGGCATTGAGCCGGTCGAAACCGGCCTTGCTCATGTACACCTCGCCGCGCACCTCCAGCACTGCCGGCCAGCCCCTACCCTGCAACTTGAGCGGGATGTTGCGCACGGTGCGTACGTTGGCGCTGATGTCTTCGCCAGTGGTGCCGTCGCCCCGGGTGGCGCCCTGCACCAGCTGTCCGTCGCGGTACAGCAGGCTCACGGCCAGGCCATCGAGCTTGGGTTCGCAGCTGTAGTCGACCGCGCCCGGCTGATCGAGGCCTTCTACTACGCGGCGACCGAACTCACGCAGATCGGCTTCTTCGAAGGCGTTGCCCAGGCTGAGCATGGGCACTTCGTGGCGCACCTGGCTGAACGCAGCCAAGGCAGCGCCGCCAACGCGCTGGGTGGGCGAGTCGGGGGTTACCAGGTGCGGGTGTTCAGCTTCCAGCGCCTTGAGCTCGTTGAACAGGCGGTCGTATTCGGCATCGGGCACGCTGGGCTCGTCGAGCACGTAGTAGCGATAGTTATGCTGATCGAGCTCGGCACGCAGTTCGAGGATACGGGTTTCGGCGGTCATGGGATTTGTCTTCTCTTGCAAAGCAAAAGAGCAGCTTGGGGTGTGCGTGGAGTTTTAGGTGTCTATTGACTGTGCCGGCCTCTTCGCGGGTAAACCCGCTCCTACGAGGGCATCACATGCC
>NZ_JBICMC010000113.1:0-41134 GCF_043106005.1 Pseudomonas sp. GLN_2
TTGTTTCGGGCCAGTCCCTCCTGTGCCATGCGCACGCGACCGCCTTGTTTGTACGACGCGATATTGAGTCATGCGCCAAGGGGCTCGCGCGCGAATCCCACAGGAGTAATTGGCCCGAAACAAATGTGGGAGCGGCCTTGCGTCGCGATACGCCGCGCGGGCGGCGCTCGATTTATGCGCCGCCGCAAAACTCAAGCCGGACCGACGCTCGCTTCACCCCCCCCAAAAAAAAATCAAAGCAGGAACAACAGGTCCGAATATTTTGGTTGTCCGTGCTTGTACATACAAGTAAAGGTGTGTTTGTATATTGACCACGACATACCCGCCCGCGGACGACCGCAGAGGACCTTTCCCGTGACCGACAACAACAAATACCGTGACGTTGAAATCCGTGCCCCACGTGGCAACAAGCTGACCGCCAAAAGCTGGCTGACCGAAGCGCCACTGCGCATGCTGATGAACAACCTCGATCCGCAGGTCGCGGAAAACCCGAAAGAGCTGGTGGTATACGGCGGTATCGGCCGCGCCGCGCGCAACTGGGCCTGCTACGACAAGATCGTCGAAACCCTGACCCGCCTGGAAGACGACGAAACCCTGCTGGTGCAGTCGGGCAAGCCGGTCGGTGTGTTCAAGACCCACAGCAACGCACCGCGCGTGCTGATCGCCAACTCCAACCTGGTGCCACACTGGGCCAACTGGGAACACTTCAACGAACTGGACGCCAAAGGCCTGGCCATGTACGGCCAGATGACCGCCGGCAGCTGGATCTACATCGGCAGCCAGGGCATCGTCCAGGGCACCTATGAAACCTTCGTCGAAGCCGGTCGCCAGCACTACGGCGGCAGCCTCAAAGGCAAGTGGGTACTCACCGCTGGCCTGGGCGGCATGGGCGGCGCCCAGCCACTGGCCGCGACCCTGGCCGGGGCTTGCTCGCTGAACATCGAATGCCAGCAGAGCCGTATCGACTTCCGCCTGGAAACCCGCTACGTCGACGAGCAGGCCACTGACCTCGACGACGCCCTGGCACGCATCGCCAAGTACACCGCCGAAGGCAAGGCCATCTCCATCGCCCTGCACGGCAACGCCGCCGAAATCCTCCCAGAGCTGGTCAAACGTGGCGTGCGCCCGGACATGGTCACCGACCAGACCAGCGCCCACGACCCACTGAACGGCTACCTGCCTGCCGGCTGGACCTGGGAGCAGTACCGCGACCGTGCGCAGACCGAACCGGCTGCAGTGGTCAAGGCTGCCAAGCAGTCGATGGCCGTGCACGTGCAGGCCATGCTGGACTTCCAGAAGCAGGGCATCCCGACCTTCGACTACGGCAACAACATCCGCCAGATGGCCAAGGAAGAGGGCGTGGCCAATGCCTTCGACTTCCCAGGCTTCGTCCCGGCCTACATCCGCCCACTGTTCTGCCGCGGAGTCGGCCCGTTCCGCTGGGCGGCGCTGTCCGGTGAAGCCGAGGACATCTACAAGACCGACGCCAAGGTCAAGGAACTGATCCCTGACGACGCCCACCTGCACCGCTGGCTGGACATGGCCCGCGAGCGCATCAGCTTCCAGGGCCTGCCGGCACGTATCTGCTGGGTAGGGCTGGGCCTTCGCGCCAAGCTGGGCCTGGCTTTCAACGAAATGGTCCGCAGCGGCGAGCTGTCGGCACCGGTGGTGATCGGCCGTGACCACCTCGACTCCGGCTCGGTATCCAGCCCGAACCGCGAAACCGAGGCCATGCGTGATGGTTCGGACGCTGTTTCCGACTGGCCGCTGCTCAACGCCCTGCTGAACACCGCAGGCGGCGCCACCTGGGTATCGCTGCACCACGGCGGTGGCGTGGGCATGGGCTTCTCGCAGCACTCGGGCATGGTCATCGTCTGCGACGGTACCGATGAGGCCGCCGAGCGCATCGCCCGGGTACTGACCAACGACCCAGGGACTGGCGTCATGCGTCACGCCGATGCCGGTTATGACATCGCCATCGACTGCGCCAAGGAGCAGGGCCTGGACCTGCCGATGATCACCGGCTGATCACCACGCTTTGGATCGCACCCTGCAAGGGGTGATACTGAACAACAAGAAGGAGCGCGCAGGCACCCACAAGCGGGCCTGCGGCTCCACGCGATTTGGAGTAGTAACGTGACCGAACTCACCCTCAAGCCTGGCACCCTGACCCTGGCCCAGCTGCGCGCGATCCATGCCGCGCCCGTGCGCCTGCAACTGGATGCCAGTGCCGCGCCGGCCATCGACGCCAGCGTCGCCTGTGTCGAGCAGATCATTGCCGAAGACCGTACTGCCTACGGCATCAACACGGGTTTCGGCCTGCTGGCCTCGACCCGCATCGCCAGCCATGACCTGGAGAACCTGCAGCGTTCGCTGGTGCTGTCCCACGCCGCCGGTATCGGCGCGCCGCTGGATGACGACCTGGTGCGGTTGATCATGGTGCTGAAGATCAACAGCCTCAGCCGTGGCTTCTCCGGCATCCGCCGCAAAGTCATCGACGCGCTGATTGCCCTGGTCAACGCCGAAGTCTACCCGCACATCCCGCTGAAAGGCTCGGTCGGCGCATCCGGTGACCTTGCGCCGCTTGCGCATATGTCGCTGGTGCTGCTGGGTGAAGGCAAGGCACGCTACAAGGGCCAGTGGCTGCCGGCCACCGAGGCCTTGGCGATTGCCGGCCTCGAGCCGCTGACCCTGGCCGCCAAAGAGGGCCTGGCCCTGCTCAACGGTACCCAGGCCTCCACCGCCTATGCCTTGCGTGGCCTGTTCCAGGGCGAAGACCTGTATGCCGCGGCCATCGCCTGCGGTGGCCTGAGCGTCGAAGCTGCGCTGGGCTCGCGTTCGCCGTTCGATGCGCGTATCCACGAAGTGCGTGGCCAGCGCGGCCAGATCGACACCGCTGCCTGCTTCCGTGACCTGCTGGGCGACTCCAGCGAAGTGTCGCTGTCGCACAAGAACTGCGACAAGGTCCAGGACCCGTACTCGCTGCGCTGCCAGCCGCAGGTCATGGGTGCCTGCCTGACCCAGCTGCGCCAGGCCGCCGAGGTACTGGGCATCGAAGCCAACGCCGTGTCGGACAACCCGCTGGTGTTCGCTGCCGAAGGTGATGTGATCTCCGGCGGCAACTTCCACGCCGAACCGGTGGCCATGGCCGCCGACAACCTGGCCCTGGCCATCGCCGAAATCGGTTCGCTCAGCGAGCGCCGCATCTCGCTGATGATGGACAAGCACATGTCCCAATTGCCGCCGTTCCTGGTGGAAAACGGTGGGGTCAACTCTGGCTTCATGATCGCTCAGGTCACCGCTGCCGCCCTGGCAAGCGAGAACAAAGCGCTGTCGCACCCGCACAGCGTCGACAGCCTGCCCACTTCGGCCAACCAGGAAGACCACGTGTCGATGGCCCCGGCTGCCGGCAAGCGCCTGTGGGAAATGGCCGAAAACACCCGTGGCGTGCTGGCCATCGAATGGCTGGGCGCGTGCCAGGGCCTGGACCTGCGCAAAGGCCTGAAGACTTCGGCCAAGCTGGAGCAGGCGCGCCAGGCGCTGCGCAGCGAGGTGCCGCATTACGACCGTGACCGTTTCTTCGCGCCGGATATCGAAAAGGCCGTGGACCTGTTGGCCAAGGGTAGTCTGACCGGCTTGCTGCCGGCGGGTGTGCTGCCAAGCCTGTAATGCCCCTTGGGGCCGCTTGGCGGCCCTTCGCGGTCAAGCCCGCTCCTACATTCCGATCTGCAAACGCTATCCATGTAGGAGCGGGCTTGCCCGCGAAGGGGCTGCGCAGCAGCCGCTCAATCTCACGACCACAAAAACAATTCAAGGACGTGACATGCAACAAGCTCAAGGTCTCAAGCGCGGGCTAAGTGCCCGCCACATCCGTTTCATGGCCCTCGGTTCCGCCATCGGCACCGGCCTGTTCTACGGTTCTGCCTCGGCCATCCAGATGGCAGGCCCGGCCGTGCTGCTGGCCTACCTGATCGGCGGCGCCGCCGTGTTCATGGTCATGCGCGCCCTTGGCGAAATGGCCGTGCACAACCCGGTGGCCGGCTCCTTCGGCCACTACGCCACGACCTACCTCGGCCCCATGGCCGGTTTCATCCTTGGCTGGACCTACGCTTTCGAGATGGTCATCGTCGCCATCGCCGACGTCACCGCGTTCGGTATCTACATGGGCTTCTGGTTCCCGGAGGTAGCCCGCTGGATCTGGGTGCTGGGCATCGTTTTCCTGATCGGCGGCCTCAACCTGTGCAACGTCAAGGTATTCGGCGAAATGGAATTCTGGCTGTCGCTGCTCAAGGTCGGCGCCATCGTGGCGATGATCCTGGCCGGCCTCGGCATCATGGCCTTCGGTTTCAGCCAGGTGGGTACCGGGCATGCCGTAGGCATGAGCAACCTGTTCGACCACGGCGGCTTCATGCCTAACGGCGTGGGGGGCTTGATTGCGTCGTTTGCCGTGGTGATGTTCGCCTTCGGCGGTATCGAGATCATCGGCGTCACCGCCGGTGAGGCAAAAGACCCGCAGCGCGTCATTCCCAAAGCGATCAACGCGGTGCCACTGCGTATCCTCCTGTTCTACGTGCTCACCCTGTTCGTGCTGATGTGCCTGTACCCATGGCCGCAGATCGGTAGCCAGGGCAGCCCGTTCGTGCAGATCTTCAGCAACCTGGGCATTGGCTCTGCCGCTGCCGTGCTGAACGTCGTGGTGATTTCCGCTGCCATCTCTGCCATCAACAGCGACATCTTTGGCGCTGGCCGCATGATGTATGGCCTGGCCCAGCAAGGCCACGCCCCGCGCGGCTTCAGCAAGTTGTCGAAACATGGCGTACCGTGGATGACCGTCGTGGTGATGGGGGCTGCGCTGCTGATCGGCGTATTGCTCAACTACCTGATCCCGGAAAATGTGTTCCTGCTGATTGCCTCGATCGCCACCTTCGCCACGGTGTGGGTGTGGCTGATGATCCTGCTCACCCAGGTAGCCATGCGCCGCAGCATGAGCCGCGAGGAAGTGGCCCAGCTCAAGTTCCCGGTACCGTTCTGGCCATACGGCCCGGCCATGGCCATTGCGTTCATGGTGTTCATCTTTGGCGTGCTCGGTTACTTCCCGGACACCCAGGCGGCATTGATCGTCGGCGTGATCTGGGTGGTGTTCCTGGTGGCGTCCTACCTGCTGTGGTGCAAGCCGCGCGCAGGGCAGGGCCAGCCGGTAGCGGAGCCGGCCGAGTTGCACCGCTAGCAAAGGAGATTGTGCATGAGAACCCTCTGGCAGCATTGCCATGTTGCAACCATGGCCGATGGCCGTTACTCGGCCATCGAGGACGCGGCGATCGTCACCAGCGCCGGGCTGATCGAGTGGATAGGCCCACGCGCCGAACTGGCACCGGTCGAAGCTGACCGCACGGTTGACCTGGGGGGTGCCTGGGTCACCCCCGGGCTGATCGACTGCCACACCCATGCGGTGTTCGGTGGCAACCGCAGCGGCGAGTTCGAGCAGCGCCTGCAGGGCGTGAGCTATGCCGAAATCGCCGCGCAGGGCGGGGGTATCGCGAGTACCGTGCGGGCTACCCGGGCGGCAAGCGAAGACGAGCTGTTCGCCAGTGCTCGCCAGCGCGTTCAGGCACTGATGCGCGATGGCGTGACCACCCTCGAGGTCAAGTCCGGCTACGGCCTGGACTTGGCCAATGAGCGCAAGATGTTGCGAGTGGCCCGGCGCCTGGCCGACGAGCTGCCGCTGACGGTGCGTGCCACGTGCCTGGCGGCGCACGCTTTGCCCCCGGAGTACGCGGGTCGGGCCGACGACTACATCGCGCACATCTGTGACGAGATGTTGCCGGCCTTGGCCGGCGAAGGCCTGGTGGATGCGGTGGATGCCTTCTGCGAACACCTCGCGTTCTCGCCGGCCCAGGTCGAGCGGCTGTTCATCAAGGCGCGCGAACTGGGCCTGCCGGTCAAGCTGCATGCCGAACAGCTGTCATCGTTGCACGGCTCAAGCCTGGCCGCGCGTTACCAGGCACTGTCGGCTGACCACCTGGAGTTCATGACAGAGGAAGACGCCGTGGCCATGGCAAACGCCGGCACGGTCGCCGTGCTGCTACCGGGTGCTTTCTACTTCCTGCGTGAAACCCAGCTGCCGCCAATGGATGCATTGCGCCGCCACGGGGTAAAGATTGCCTTGGCCAGCGATCTCAACCCCGGCACCTCGCCAGGCTTGTCGCTGCGGTTGATGCTGAACATGGGCTGCACCTGCTTCCGCATGACACCGGAAGAGGCCCTGGCAGGCGTTACGGTGCACGCCGCCACGGCGCTGGGCCTGGGTGACAGTCACGGCTCGCTGCAAGTGGGCAAGGTGGCCGACTTCGTTGCCTGGCAAATCGAACGCCCCGCCGACCTGGCCTACTGGCTGGGTGGCGACCTGCCCAAGCGCGTAGTGCGCATGGGCCACGAAATCTCCAACTGAGCGAGGCACGATGGACAAGGTATTGAGTTTTCACCAAGGTCGCCTGCCGCTACTGATCAGCATGCCGCACGCTGGCTTGCGTCTGACCGACGCCGTGCGCGACGGCCTGGTCGACCAGGCGCAAAGCTTGCCGGACACCGACTGGCACATCCCGCAGCTGTACGACTTTGCCCGTGACATGGGCGCCAGCGTGGTGGCTGCAGAGTATTCACGCTTCGTCATCGACCTGAACCGGCCGGACGACGACAAGCCACTGTACGCCGGCGCCACCACGGGCTTGTACCCGGCGACGTTGTTCGGTGGCGAACCCCTGTTCAAGGATGGGCTGGCGCCGTCTGGCGAAGCGCGCAAACGCTATCTGGAGCAAATCTGGCGCCCTTATCACGCGACCATTCGTCGTGAACTGGACCGCTTGCGAGAGCAGTTTGGTTATGCGCTGCTGTGGGATGCCCATTCGATCCGTTCGCTGATTCCGCACCTGTTCGACGGCAAGCTACCGGACTTCAACCTGGGTACTTTCAACGGCGCCAGTTGCGATCCGGCACTGGCTGAGCGGCTGCAGGGTGTGTGCGCCGAGGTGCAAGGTTACAGCCATGTGCTTAATGGTCGGTTCAAAGGCGGTCACATCACCCGGCATTATGGCGACCCGGCCAACCATATCCATGCTGTGCAACTGGAGTTGGCGCAAAGCACCTATATGGAGGAAGTCGAGCCGTTTGCCTACCGGGAAGACTTGGCGCAACCGACGCAAGCGGTATTGAGGCAGCTTCTGCAAGCGCTGCTGGCGTGGGGCGACACGCGTTACAAGCGTTGAGTGGAGGCGGCGACGCTAACGGCGTCGCCAGGCACCGTAGGAGGCAGTTGCCGGAAATCTGCGCAATGGCCCATTCGCGCCGTTCGAACGCGTCAGCAAGGACGGTGCTGAAAGCGCAATTCAGGTTTATGATGGCCCACGGCCGAATAATCCTCACACGGAGTGCGCAATGCAGACCCTCTACCCGCAGATCAAACCCTACGCCAGGCACGATCTGGCCGTGGAAGCGCCGCATGTGCTTTATGTCGATGAAAGCGGCTCGCCGGAAGGTTTGCCCGTGGTGTTCATCCACGGAGGCCCTGGCGCTGGCTGCGACGCCCAGAGCCGCTGCTACTTTGATCCCAACCTGTACCGCATCATCACCTTCGACCAGCGCGGCTGTGGCCGCTCCACGCCCCATGCGAGCCTGGAGAACAACACCACCTGGCACCTGGTCGAAGACCTGGAGCGCATTCGCGAACACCTTGGCATAGACAAGTGGGTGCTGTTCGGTGGCTCTTGGGGCTCGACCCTGGCCCTGGCCTACGCTCAGGCTCACCCAGAACGCGTGCACGGCCTGATCCTGCGCGGCATCTTCCTGTGCCGGCCGCAGGAAATCGAGTGGTTCTACCAGGAAGGCGCCAGCCGCCTGTTCCCCGACTACTGGCAGGACTACATCGCACCGATTCCACCGGAGGAACGCGGCGATCTGGTCAGGGCCTTCCACAAACGCCTGACCGGTAACGACCAGATCGCCCAGATGCACGCCGCCAAGGCGTGGTCCACCTGGGAAGGCCGTACCGCCACCCTGCGCCCCAACCCGCTGGTGGTCGACCGCTTTTCCGAACCGCAGCGGGCGCTGTCGATCGCCCGCATCGAATGCCACTACTTCATGAACAACGCCTTCCTCGAACCGGACCAGCTGATCCGCGATCTGCCCAAAATCGCCCACCTGCCGGCGGTGATCGTGCATGGTCGCTACGATGTGATCTGCCCCTTGGACAACGCCTGGGCGTTGCACCAGGCCTGGCCGAACAGTGAGTTGAAAGTGATCCGTGACGCCGGTCACGCGGCTTCCGAGCCTGGCATCACCGATGCCTTGGTGCGTGCCGCCGACCAGATGGCCCGGCGCCTGCTCGACCTGCCTCTGGAAGAAGCATGAGGGGCCTGCTGCAGCGCGTGCGCGGTGCGCGGGTTGAAGTGGCGGGGGAGGTGGTCGGCGCCATCGACCAAGGGTTGCTGGTGCTGGTCGCGGTCGAGCCTGAAGATTCCCGTGAACAGGCCGATAAGCTGTTGCACAAGCTGCTGAACTACCGTGTGTTCAGTGACGAGCAGGGCAAGATGAACCTGTCGCTCAAGGATGTCGGGGGTGGCCTGCTACTGGTGTCACAGTTCACCTTGGCGGCTGACACCCGCAACGGCATGCGCCCAAGCTTCTCGACCGCAGCGCCACCGGCCCTCGGCGCCGAGTTGTTCGACTATCTTTTGCAACAGGCAAAAGCTCAGCACGCCGACGTGGCCAGCGGCCGTTTCGGCGCGGATATGCAGGTGCACCTGGTCAATGATGGCCCCGTAACATTTATGTTACAAATATGACGTCAAAAAACCCTTTGTTCACAGGAAAACAAGGGGTTTTGTACGATAAATAGTTGCTCCAGCCTGATGCGTTGTCACGCAACCTGCTGGATAATCGCGCGCTGCATGGACCTGCGTTCGTAGGTCCGTTTCACTCTGACTCGAGCATTGTCTGGATCCGTTTGGGGAATCATTACGCCCTCGCGGGGTCCGAACAGTGCTCGCCAACCCGGCATTTGTCGCTGGCCGTTGGTTTCATGATCTGTTTTCGGCGAGGGTTGCTCGTGATTGTTAGTCCCCAAAAAGCATCAAGAATCCCCAGCGTCGGGCTACGCAAGGCGCTGATGGCCAGTGTGGCTCTGGTCGGCCTGATGAGCGCGGGCCAGCTGTGGGCATTCAATCTTGACGATGTTGCTGCCAAGGCAAAGGATCTGGCCGGCCAGAAGTACGAAGCGCCAAAAAGCAACCTGCCGGCCGTGTTCCGCGACATGAAGTTCGCGGACTACCAGAAAATCCGTTTCCTGCAGGAAAAGGCCGAGTGGGCCAAGGACAAGACCCCTTTCAAGCTGTCGTTCTATCATCAGGGCATGCACTTCGACACCCCGGTGAAAATCAACGAGGTCACCGCCACCAAGGTCGAGGAAATCAAGTACGACCCGGACCGCTTCGAGTTCGGTGACGTGCCGCACGACCCGGAAACCACCAAAAACCTCGGTTATGCCGGTTTCCGCGTGCTGTACCCGATCAACAAGGCCGACAAGCAGGACGAGATCATGACCCTGCTTGGCGCCAGCTATTTCCGCGTAGTCGGCAAGGGCCACGTGTACGGCCTGTCTGCCCGTGGCCTGGCCATCGACACCGCCCTGCCGTCGGGCGAAGAATTCCCGCGCTTCACCGAGTTCTGGGTTGAAAAACCCAAGCCAGCCGACAAGCACCTGGTGATCTACGCGCTGCTGGATTCGCCGCGCTCCACCGGCGCCTACAAGCTGACCCTGCGTCCAGGCAACGACACCGTGGTCGACGTGCAGTCCCGCGTGTTCCTGCGTGACCATGTCAGCCGCCTGGGCATTGCTCCGCTGACCAGCATGTACCTGTTCGGCCCCAACCAGCCGTCCAAGGTGCTCAACTACCGCCCGGCACTGCATGACTCCGAAGGCCTGTCGATCCATGCCGGCAACGGCGAGTGGCTGTGGCGCCCGCTGAACAACCCGAAACACCTGGCTGTAAGTAACTTCAGCGTCGAGAACCCGCGTGGTTTCGGCCTGATGCAGCGTCAGCGCGCTTTCAGCGATTACGAAGACCTCGACGACAACTACCAGAAGCGCCCAAGCGCCTGGATCGAGCCGAAGGGTGACTGGGGCAAGGGTAGCGTCGACCTGGTCGAAATCCCGACCGCCGATGAGACCAACGACAATATCGTGGCCTTCTGGAGCCCGGAGAAACTGCCGGAGCCAGGTAAGCCGTTCGAGTACGCCTACCGCCTGCACTGGACCATCGACGAGCCGAAGTTCCAGGCCCCTGATCTGGGCTCGGTCAAGCAGACCCTGCGTTCCACCGGTGACGTCAAGCAGTCCAACCTGATCCGCCAGCCAGATGGCAGTGTGGCATTCCTGGTCGACTTCGCCGGCCCGGCGCTTGCCGCCCTGCCGGAAGACACCGCCGTGCGCAGCCAGATCAGCGTGGGCGACAACGCCGAGGTGGTCGAGAACAATCTGCGCTATAACCCTGAGACCAAGGGCTGGCGCCTGACCCTGCGCCTGAAGGTCAAGGAAGCCAACAAGTCGACCGAAATGCGCGCCGCACTGGTGCGTGATGTACCGGTCGAGCCCGCCAAGCCTGCCCAGGAAGCCAAGCAGGACAAGGCCGCAGCCAAGCATGCCAAGGCCGAGAAAGCCGTCAAGGCTGAGCAATCTGCCAAGGCCGAACAACCTGCCGCCGATGCGGCGCCCACCAACGGGGCCCCGGCCACCACCGAGAAGGTGCTGACCGAGACCTGGAGCTATCAGTTGCCTGCCGATGAGTAACTCAAGCGCAAGGCCGGAATCGCTTGGCGAGTACCTGGCCCACCTACCCCTGAGCGACGAGCAGCGGGCTGAACTTGCCAGCTGCACCTCGTTCAGTGAGCTACACCAACGCTTGGCGGCCAACCCGGCCGCCAGCTCTGCCGAGGCCGTGCAGGCCTCGGTGGGCCCGCGCCTGACCGTGGGCAGCGCCGCCGAGCTGGAAGACGCCGAAATGCTCGGCGTCGACGGCAGCGGTCGCCTGTGTCTGAAGATCGCCCCGCCGATCAAGCGCACCAAGGTCGTGCCCGAGCCATGGCGCACCAATGTGCTGATCCGCATGTGGCGACGCATGACCGGCCGCCCCAACGCCCCGCAGCCGCCCAAGCGCGAGCTGCCGCCGGCCCGCTGGCGCACGGTTGGCTCGATCCGCCGTTACATCCTGCTGGCGCTGATGATCGGCCAGACCATCGTCGCTGGCTGGTACATGAAAGGCATCCTGCCGTACCAGGGCTGGTCGTTCGTGGACTTTGACGAAATCGTCAACCAGCCGCTGTGGGACACGGTGGTGCAGGTGTGGCCGTATGCCCTGCAAACTTCCATCCTGATCCTCTTCGGCATCCTGTTCTGCTGGGTGTCGGCGGGCTTCTGGACCGCGCTGATGGGCTTCCTCGAGCTGCTCACCGGGCGCGACAAATACAAGATTTCCGGTAGCAGCGCAGGCAACGAGCCGATCGCGCCCGAGGCGCGTACCGCGCTGGTGATGCCGATTTGCAACGAAGACGTGCCGCGGGTGTTCGCCGGCCTGCGCGCAACGTTCGAGTCGGTGGCTGCCAGCGGCAACCTCGACCGGTTCGACTTCTTTGTGCTCAGCGACACCAACGACACCGACATTGCCGTGGCCGAGCAACAGGCCTGGCTGGATGTGTGCCGCGAAACCAAAGGCTTTGGCCGCATCTTCTACCGCCGCCGTCGGCGCCGTGTGAAGCGCAAGAGCGGCAACCTCGACGACTTCTGCCGTCGCTGGGGTGGCGAGTACAAGTACATGGTTGTGCTCGACGCCGACAGCGTCATGAGTGGTGAGTGCCTGAGCAGCCTGGTGCGCCTGATGGAGGCCAACCCGGACGCCGGCATCATCCAGACCGGGCCGAAAGCCTCGGGCATGGACACCCTGTATGCACGCATGCAGCAGTTCGCTACCCGCGTGTACGGCCCACTGTTCACTGCCGGTCTGCACTTCTGGCAGTTGGGTGAGTCGCACTACTGGGGCCACAACGCGATCATCCGCATGAAGCCGTTCATCGAGCACTGCGCCCTGGCGCCGTTGCCGGGCAAGGGCGCGTTCGCCGGTGCCATCCTTTCCCACGACTTCGTCGAAGCTGCGCTGATGCGCCGTGCCGGCTGGGGTGTGTGGATTGCCTACGACTTGCCTGGCAGCTACGAAGAACTGCCGCCAAACCTGCTCGACGAGCTCAAGCGCGACCGCCGCTGGTGCCACGGCAACCTGATGAACTTCCGCCTGTTCCTGGTCAAAGGCATGCACCCGGTTCACCGTGCGGTGTTCCTCACCGGGGTGATGTCTTACCTGTCGGCGCCGCTGTGGTTCCTGTTCCTGGTGCTGTCGACCGCGCTGCTGGCGACCAACACGCTGATGGAGCCGCAGTATTTCATCGAGCCGTACCAGCTTTACCCGCTGTGGCCGCAGTGGCACCCGGAGAAGGCTGTGGCGCTGTTCTCCACCACCATTGTGCTGCTGTTCCTGCCCAAGCTGCTTAGCGTCATCCTGATCTGGGCCAAGGGCGCCGTCGAGTACGGTGGACGCGTCAAGGTCACCTTGTCGATGCTGATGGAGATGCTGTTCTCCATGTTGCTGGCACCGGTACGCATGATCTTCCACACCCGCTTCGTGCTGGCCGCGTTCCTCGGCTGGGCTGCGACCTGGAACTCGCCGCAGCGTGACGACGACTCCACGCCGTGGGGCGAAGCCGTGCGCCGGCATGGCCCGCAAACGCTGCTGGGCGTTGCCTGGGCCGCACTGGTGGCGTGGTTGAACCCGAGCTTCCTGTGGTGGCTGGCGCCTATCGTCGGCTCGCTGGTGCTGTCGATCCCGGTATCGGTGATTTCCAGCCGTACCCGCCTGGGCCTGGCGGCCAAGGACGAGAAGCTGTTCCTTATCCCAGAGGAATACGCCACGCCACAAGAGCTGTTGGCTACCGACCAGTACACCCACGAAAACCGCTGGCATGCCTTGCATGATGGTTTCGTGCGGGCCGTGGTCGACCCGCGGCAGAACGCCCTGGCTTGCGCCATGGCCACTGCCCGCCATGGCCAGGCGGCACCGATCGAAGCGTTGCGTGCCGAGCGCGTTGCCAAGGCAATTGAAGTCGGGCCAAAAGGCCTGGACCTCAATACTCGCCTGGCTCTGCTCAGCGACCCGGTGGCACTGAGCCGCCTGCACGAGCAGGTGTGGGCCGAGCACAATGCGGCCTGGATCGATGTGTGGCGTGCGTCGATCAACAATGACCCGCATTCGCCGCTGTTGCCGTTGCACCCGGAAAACGCAGGCCAACCGGCACTCGTCGGCGCCTGATCAGGCCTGTTCGCGGCGGTTCGGCGCCCCGATGGACCTGATCCTACGGGGGCGCCTGATCGGGCCTCTTCGCGGGTGAGCCCGCTCCTGCCAGGGATACACATTCCCTTGTAGGAGCGGGTTCACCCGCGAAGCTTTTTGGCCTAGCCCCCTCATTTTGGCCAACAAAGTCCCCCCGCGGCTCTAGGTCCTCGGGCCGCCATGCGTTAGCATCCCTCTCCGATACGACGCTTCGGCCAGTACGGCCGTGCCAACACAATAAGATTCGCTACTTTTCTTGCTAGGGGACTTGGTGATGATCAAGAAATACCTTTCGCGACTGCTGGTCGGTGTGACCGCCCTGGTCGCCGTGACCGCGGCCCAGGCGGGCGCCATCGATGACGCGGTCAAGCGCGGCACCTTGCGGGTGGGCATGGACCCAACCTACATGCCGTTCCAGATGACCAACAAACGTGGCGAGATCATCGGCTTCGAAGTCGATATCCTCAAAGCCATGGCCAAGTCCATGGGCGTGAAGTTCGAGGCAGTGTCCACCGCCTATGACGGCATCATCCCGGCCTTGCTGACCGACAAGTTCGACATGATCGGCAGCGGCATGACCCTGACCCAGGAGCGCAACCTGCGCCTGAACTTCAGCGAACCCTTCATCGTGGTTGGCCAGACCCTGCTGATCCGCAAGGAGCTGGCTGGCGAGATCAAGTCGTACAAGGACCTGAACAACGAGAAGTACCGCCTGACCTCCAAGCTTGGCACCACCGGCGAAATGGTGTCCAAGAAGCTGATCAGCAAAGCCAAGTACCACGGTTACGACAACGAGCAGGAAGCGGTGATGGACGTGGTCAATGGCAAGGCCGATGCCTTTGTCTATGACGCGCCGTACAACGTGGTGGCGGTAGAGAAAGCCGGCGCCGGCAAGCTGCTGTTCCTCGAAGAACCCTTCACCTACGAGCCGCTGGCCTTCGGCCTGAAGAAAGGCGACTACGACAGCATCAACTTCATCAACAACTTCCTGCACCAGATCAAGCACGACGGGACCTACGATCGTATTCACGATAAGTGGTTCAAGAACAAGGACTGGCTGAAGGAAATGGAATAAGGCTCAGGCCACAAGCCCGGCTTTATGACCCCGACGCGCAGGCAAACCCTGCGCGTTCGCATTTACGGAAGTACCCCACGTGATCAAACACAAGAAAGCCCAGTGGCCTTGGCATGGGTTGACTGCCCTGGTCCTGGTAGGCCTGGCGCTCAGCCTTTACATGGCCACCTCGATGATTTCCTACGAGTGGCGCTGGAACCGCGTACCGCAGTACTTCGCCTACAAGGCCGAGGAAACACAACGCGCTGCCGGCTACGGCACTGTGCAGGAAATCGTCATCTCCGGTGACAACGCCCGCGTCACGCTGAAGGACGAAAGTGGTGCCGAGCAAGTGCTCGATGTGGCCAAGGACAGCCTGCAACTGAGTCGCGGCGACGATGTTGCCGAAGGCGACCAGATTGGGGTAACCCGCCATTGGGCCGCTGGCCCGCTGGCATGGGGCCTGTGGACCACCTTGTGGATCTCGGTGGTGTCCGGGGCGCTGGGCCTGGTGATCGGCCTGTTCGCCGGATTGTGCCGGTTGTCGAACAACCCGACCCTGCGCGACCTGTCGACCGTGTATGTCGAGCTGGTGCGCGGCACGCCGCTGCTGGTGCAGATCTTCATCTTCTACTTCTTCATCGGCACCGTGCTCAACCTGTCCCGCGAGTTTGCCGGGGTAGCGGCGCTGGCATTGTTTACTGGTGCTTACGTGGCCGAAATCGTCCGTGCAGGCGTGCAGTCGATCGCCAAGGGCCAGAACGAGGCTGCGCGGTCGCTGGGCCTGAACGCTGGCCAGTCGATGCGCCATGTGATCTTGCCGCAGGCGTTCAAGCGCGTGCTTCCGCCCCTGGCCGGCCAGTTCATCAGCCTGGTCAAGGACACCTCGCTGGTGTCGGTGATCGCCATCACCGAACTGACCAAGAGTGGCCGTGAGGCCATCACCACCTCGTTCTCTACCTTCGAGATCTGGTTCTGCGTGGCAGGCCTGTACCTGCTGATCAACCTGCCGCTGTCGCACATTGCCAGCCGGCTCGAGCGGAGGCTTGCGCAAAGTGATTGAAGTCCGTGATTTGCTGAAAGTCTTCGACACCCGTGGCCAGGTGGTAAGGGCTGTGGATAACGTCACCACTCAGGTCGCCAAGGGCGAAGTGGTGGTCGTGCTCGGCCCGTCGGGGTCGGGCAAATCGACGTTCCTGCGCTGCCTAAACGGCCTGGAGCATTTCGACCAAGGCCATGTGGCCATCGATGGCCTGCAACTGGCCGACCCTAAGACCGACATCAATGCCTACCGCCGCGAAGTTGGCATGGTGTTCCAGCACTTCAACCTGTTCCCGCACATGACTGTGCTGGAAAACCTGTGCCTGGCGCAGAAGGTGGTGCGCAAGCGCAACAAGGCTGACCGCGAGGCCAAGGCCCGGGCGCTGCTGGAAAAGGTCGGTATCGCGCAGAAGGCCAACGAATTCCCGTCCCGGCTTTCTGGCGGCCAGCAGCAGCGGGTCGCGATTGCCCGGGCCCTGGCGATGGACCCGAAAGTGATGCTGTTCGACGAGCCTACCTCGGCGCTTGACCCGGAAATGGTCGGTGAGGTGCTGGACGTGATGAAGACCCTGGCCCAGGAAGGCATGACCATGGTCTGCGTCACTCATGAAATGGGCTTCGCCCGCGAAGTGGCTGACCGCGTGCTGTTCTTCGACCACGGCAAACTGCTGGAAGATTCGGCCCCGGCCGCGTTCTTCGCTGCGCCGAAAGACCCGCGTGCGCAGGCATTCCTGCGCCAGGTGCTGTAACCGCGCTGGCTTCTTCGCGGGCAAGCTCGCTCCTGCATGTCCACCACTGCCTTGATAGGGGTGATGTACCTGTGTGAGCGGGCTTGCCCGCGAAAAGGGCGAGGCGAAGTCAGAGGCTGAACCGCCCCACCATCCCCCGCAATTGCTGCCCCAGATGCTCCAGTTCTCCACTCGAGGCTGCTGTCTGTTCACTGGCCGCGCTGGTCTGATCCGAAACATCCCGTACATTGATCACACTTCGGTTGATCTGCTCGGCCACCACGCTCTGCTCTTCACTGGCGGTGGCGATCTGCTGGTTCATGCCCTGAATGCTCGACACCGTGTCGGTGATCTGGCTTAGTGCGTGCCCGGCCCTGCGGCTCAGCTCCACGCTCTGTTCGGTCAGGCTCTTGCTGCTGTCCAGCAAGCGGGTCACTTCGTCGGTACCGTTGTGCAGACTGTCTATCAGTTGGCCGATCTCTTCGGTCGCCGTCGACGTGCGCTGTGCCAGGCCACGCACCTCATCGGCCACCACGGCAAAGCCGCGCCCGGCTTCACCAGCCCGTGCCGCTTCGATCGCTGCGTTCAGCGCCAACAGGTTGGTCTGTTCGGACACCGACTTGATCACATCGAGAATGCTGCCAATCCGCTGGCTCTCGCCTGCCAGGTGCTGCATGGCCGCCAGGCAATGGTCCATCTGCCCGGCCAGCTGTTCGATACGGCCGATGGCTTCGGCGACGACCTGGTCACCCACCTGTGCCTGCTGGTCAGCGCTGGTCGCGGCCAGCGAGGCTTGCTCGGCGTTCTGCGCCACTTCCTGCACGGTGGCGCTCATCTGGTTCATGGCAGTCGCCACCTGGTCAGTTTCCTCGCGCTGCTGATTGATGCGCAGCTTGGTGTCTTCGCTACTGGCCGCCAACTGTGTGGCGGCCTGTGACAGCTGGCCGACACCCTGATCAATGCCACCGATCAGCTCGCGCAGGCTCAAGGTCATCTCCCGCATACTGGTTTGCAGCTGGCCCATTTCGTCGCGGCGTTGCACGGTGTCGACCTGGCTCAGGTCACCCTTGGCGATGCGGGCAGCCACGGCCAGTGTCTGGCGCAACGGCTGGGTGATCTGCAAGGTGATCAGCCAGGCGGCCAGCGCCCCTACCACCATGGCCAGCAGCGCCACACTGGTCAGCAGCGACCGGGCGGCCAGGGCCTCACTGTCGCGTTGTTCGACCTTGCGTTTGCCCAGTTCGAGGCTCACCGTTCGCAGCTCGTTGCCCATGTTTTCCATGTTGTTCTGCAACTGCTCAACACGTACGGCGGCGCGGCGGTACTGATCCAGGCTGGTGCGATACTTGCTCAGCTCGACACCGGGCTGCTCAGTGATGGCGCGTGGCAAGCCCAACGGTGCAAGGCCTTCAAGCAGTTGCGCAAGGCTATTGTCGGCGGCATCCAGGGCGTTATCACCGACTTTGGAAAAATCCTCGACCGGGGCGAAGGTGTAGGCTGGAACCAGGCTTTGCTGGTTGGCACCTTCGACATGCCGGCTGAGGGTATCCATCAGGCCCAGCACACCACTTTGCTGACTGTTGTCAGGCATTTTCAGCAAGGCCTGGGTCTGCAGTTGGTCAATCGCCTCGCTGAGTGCATGCTCCTGTGACTGCAGGGCTTCGCGCAGGGCTACACGGCTGGCGACGCTGCGCTGCAGTTCGCTGAAGGTGTCGCGCAGGCTCTGCAACAATGCCATTTTCTCTGTCAGCAACTGCCGTGACTCATCGACGTTGCTGCGTTGTTGCAGGGTGGTCAGCATGCTGTTGAGCTGGTCGAGGATATTGCTGATGCGTGCTCTGCTGGCATCGTCGTTGAGCACGCGGTAGGTGATGCGTTCCGCGCGCAGGTCTTTTGTCAGGTCGTTGATCAGGCCTATTTCGCTGAGTTGCTGTGAGCGCACGATGGCACCATCCAGGGCACGCCAGCCGCTGATGGTGGTGGCCAGGGTGAGCAGCAGGACCACGGCGAAGCCGAGGGCCAGCTTGGCGGCGACACTGATGTTGCCGAGCTTGCGGTTGAGGGAGCCAAGCATGGGGAATCTCCGAGCGAGTGAGAGAAAGGATGCAGGCGCATGGCCGGCATCACATCTCTGCCCATCGGCAGCGGAGCTGTAGGACTTGACCTGATAATCAGGTAGGAAAGTTCGCCGCGAACAGTAGGATATATTTCGTCCTGTGCCGTCCTCTTCGCGGGTAAACCCGCTCCTACGACGGTCTGTGCGTGTGTGTAGGAGCGGGTTTACCCGCGAACACGTTGGCGGCGGCAACGGTGAACGGCGGGTGGAGATCGGCCAGCCGGCTTGGCCCATTGGCGGGTTTACCCGCGAAGAGGCCCGACCGGGCGACCGCTGGTTCAGATCACAGCCGGAACCGCCCAACCAACCCTTGCAAATGGGTACCCAACCGCGCCAGTTCCACGCTGGAGCTGGCCGTCTCCTCACTCGCCGCCGAGGTCTGGTCGGAAATATCACGCACATTCATCACGCTGCGGTTGATTTCTTCGGCCACCGCCGTCTGCTCCTCGGCCGCCGTGGCAATCTGCTGGTTCATTGCCTGGATCGACGACACCGTGCGGGTGATGGTTTCCAGCGAGTTGCCGGCGCGGCGGGTCAGTTCGACGCTGCTGTCGGTCAGTTGGCGGCTGTTGTCCATCACGCTAGCCACCCGTTGGGTGCCGCTTTGCAGGCCGGCAATCAACTCTTCGATCTCTTCGGTCGACTGCTGTGTGCGCTGGGCCAAGCTGCGCACTTCGTCGGCAACCACGGCAAAGCCACGCCCGGCCTCTCCGGCGCGGGCGGCTTCGATTGCTGCGTTGAGGGCCAGCAGGTTGGTTTGCTGGGCCACCGATTTGATTACGTCGAGTACGCTGCCGATCTTGTCGCTCTCGGTCTTGAGCAGGTTCATCGCTTCGCTGGAGTTGATCACTTCGCTGGCCAGGCGCTCGATCTGTGCCACTGCCTCGCCCACCACGCGATCGCCCTCGCGGGCCTGCTGGTCGGCCATCAAGGCGGCTTCCGAAGCCTGTTCGGCATTGCGTGCCACTTCGTGCACGGTGGCAGTCATCTGGTTCATCGCGGTCGCCACCTGGTCGGTTTCGACCTTCTGGTTGTTGACCCCGGCGCTGGTCTGCTCTGTGACCGCCGACAGTTCCTCGGCAGCGCTGGCGATCTGCGTCACGCCATCGCCAATACCGCCGATCAGTTCACGCAAACCTTGGGTCATACGATGCATGCTGGCCTGCAATTGGCCCAGTTCGTCGCGGCGTTGCACCTGCAGGCTCTGGGTCAGGTCTCCGCTGGCCACACGCTCAGCGGCGCGCAGTGTTTGGCGCAGAGGGATGATGATCTGCCGGGTAATGGCCCAGGCAGCCAGCAGGCCAAGGGCGAGTGCCAGCACGGTGGCAACTGCGAGCAGTGTTTTAGCCTGCGCGGCAGCGGCATCGCGCACCTCGGTTTGCGAGGTGGTCATCATCTGGCTGGCCTGCAGCAGTACCGTGCCTTGTTCAACCATGCGTTGCAGCGCTTGCTCACTGGAAAGCTGGGCATTGCCGAACTGAGTCACCGCATCGCGGTAGCCGCCCATGGCCGTGGCGGCATCATCCAGGCTGGCAGCATGTTCGGCTGGCACTTTGGCCGGCAGTGCACGCAGCTCGGCCAAGGCCTGGTCGATGGCCTTCAGTGCCGTTTGCTGGTAATCGGCATTGCCGCTGTAGGTGTAGCCACGCACCTGGAAACGCGCTTGTTGCAGCAGGGCGCTGACGTCCACCGCGTACTGGTACTGGTTGATGTTTGCGCCTTGCAGCAGGCTACGCTGTACGCGGCCTATCAACTCCACGGCTTTATCGGCGCTGCTACCCAGTACATCACGGCTGGCTTCGCGGCGTTGGTCGGCTTGCTTAAGCTCGTTGAATGCCTGCTGGTAGGTGCGCACTGCCTCGCGTTGCTGTTCGAGGCGTTGGCGGTCGGCGGGTTGTTCGATCTGGCCAAGCATCCGCTGCACCTGGCGGTCGAGGTTGCTCAGGGCTTTTTCCAGTTCTGCCAGCGAAGCGTCGTCGCGGCGGCGATCGTAATGCTGTCGGGCGATGCGCAATTCCTGGGTGTATTGCTGGATGACAGAGATGTTTCCCAGCTTGTCGCCACGGTCGATGATGCTGTCCATGCCGTGCCAGCCGGTCAGGGTAATCGCCAGGGTAAACAGCAGCACCAGGCCGAAACCCAGCCCCAGTTTGCGATTGACGCTCACATCGCCCAGCGATTGGGCTAACCATTGATACATGTTCGACTCCCGGCGGCTTGGCAGCACAAATAATTGTATTGTTGCCAAGGCCATCGGCCCGGGAGAGGGAAACTTGATGGGCGGAAAAGTGGTGTTTGTGTCAGAAAATACGCGAAAGCAGCGCGGTGACGGCGGTCTCCACCCGCAAGATGCGATCACCCAGCTGTACCGGCGCCAGGCCTGCCTTGCCCAGCAGGTCGATCTCGTAGGGGATCCAGCCACCCTCGGGGCCAATGGCCAGGGTAACGGTTTGCTCTACGGCGCGTGGACAGGCTGGGTAGGGGCCGGGATGGCCGACCAGGCCCAGGGTGCCGGCGGCGATGGTGGGCAGGCGGTCTTCGACAAAAGGCTTGAAGCGTTTTTCAATGATCACCTCGGGCAACACGGTGTCGCGCGCCTGTTCCAGGCCCAGGATCAGGTTTTCGCGAATGCTCTCGGGCTGCAGAAAAGGTGTTTGCCAGAAGCTTTTCTCGACCTTGTAGCTGTTCAGCAGGATCAGCCGCGGCACGCCTAATGTGGCCACGGTCTGGAACAGCCGTCGCAGCATTTTTGGCCGAGGCACCGCCAGCACCAGGGTCAGCGGCAGCTTGGCCGGTGGCTGCTGGTCGAAGGCCACTTCAAGTTCGGCTTCGTGCCTCTCCAGGCGCAGCACCGTGGCCTTGCCCATCAGGCCATTGATACGGCCCACGCGCAGGTTGTCGCCCACTGCCACGCGGTGGATTTCCTGCATATGGGTGAAGCGCCGATCAGCAAGAACGACACGGTTGGCCGAGACGAAGTCGGCCTCTTCAAGAAGCAGCAGGTTCACGGTTGGGTCGCTGGTGGCTGGTCGTTATGGTCATCGGCGGTTTCGTCGTGGGCGCTGCGCTTGCGGATCAGGCTGCCGCACAGCACGCCGATCTCGAACAGCAGCCACATGGGCACGGCCAGCAGGGTCTGGGAGAAGATGTCCGGTGGGGTGAGGACCATGCCGACCACGAAGCAGCCGATGATCACATACGGGCGTATTTTCTTCAGGTACTTCACGTCGACCACGCCGATCCACACCAGCAGCACCACCGCCACCGGGATTTCGAAGGCCACGCCGAAGGCGAAGAACAGCGTCATCACGAAGTCGAGGTAGCTTGCGATGTCGGTCATCATCGAAACGCCTTCTGGCGTGGCGCTGGCGAAGAAACCGAAGATCAGCGGGAATACCAGGAAATAGGCGAAGGCCATGCCGGCATAGAACAGGAAGATGCTCGACACCAACAGTGGAATGGCGATGCGCTTTTCATGGCGGTACAGCCCTGGCGCGATAAAACCCCAGATCTGCTGAAGGATGAACGGGATGGCCAGGAACAGCGAGACGATCATGGTCAGCTTGAACGGCGTGAGGAACGGCGAGGCCACATCGGTGGCGATCATCGTTGCGTTGGCCGGCAAGTGCTCGCGCAGCGGCGCGGAAACCAGTGTGTAGATCTGCTGGGCGAAGGAGAACAGCCCGGCAAAGATCAGGAAAATGACGGCAACACAGCGCAGCAGGCGGGTGCGCAGTTCGGTCAGGTGCGAAACCAGCGGCATCGGCTGGTCGTGTTCCGGATTCTCGCTCATGGGGCTCGCGGCGGTTGAGGCGGTTCAGACGGTGCGGCCGGGGCAGCAGGTGCTTCGACCGGCCTGGCTTCGAGCCCGGCAGGTGGCTGCACGCTGGCCGTGGTGACCGGCGGCTTCGCGGGTGGCGTCATTGGGTTGAGGATGCGCTTGGCTTCCTCTTCCATCTGCAGGATGTGCTCGTTGTGCAGCTGGCGGCGGATGTCGTCGGCGCCAATTTCGCGCTCCACTTCCATCTTGATGCTGTTGAAGCTGCGCTTGAGCCGGCCGATCCACAGGCCTGCCGTGCGCGCGGCACCCGGCAGGCGCTCGGGACCGAGCACCAGCAGGGCGACCAGGCCGACGAGCAGGAGCTCGCTGAAACTGATGCCGAACATGGGTCAGTCTTTCCGCTGCGGCTCTTGGACCGGGTGGGCCTGGCCTTCGATGGTATGGCCTTGCTGCGGCTGCGCGGTGTTTTGCACCGGTGGCACAGGTTGGGCAGGCGGCGGAGTCTGCTCGGTCGGCTTGGTCTCTTCTTCGTTCATGGCTTTGCGGAAGCCCTTGATCGACTCGCCCAGGTCGCTGCCGAAGTTCTTCAGCTTTTTGGTGCCGAATACCAGGACCACGACGACCAGCAGGACAATCCAGTGTTTCCAGTCAAAAATACCCATGGTGCTCTCCTAGAATGCGTTGTGCTCAAGCCGAAGGCTGGCGTGCGGCCTTTTCATCATGCCCGGAAAGCCCGAAGCGGCGTTCCAGCTCATCCAGCACGGCTTGCGGATGCTGGCCCAGCGCACTGAGCATCACCAGGCTATGAAACCACAGGTCGGCGGTTTCGTAGATGACATCGCTGTAATCCTTGCTGATCTGGGCATCCTTGGCAGCAATGATCGTTTCGACCGACTCTTCGCCGAGCTTTTCAAGGATCTTGTTCAGGCCCTTGTGGTACAGGCTGGCCACGTAGGAGCTGTCGGGCGCCGCTTGCTTGCGTTCTTCAAGCACTTCGGCCAGGCGGTTGAGGGTGTCGCTCATGTCAATGTCCTGCGCTGTAGATGGCATCCGGGTCCTTCAGGACCGGGTCGACGATTTTCCACTGGCCGTCTTCATAGACGCGGTAGAAGCAGCTTTCACGACCGGTATGGCAGGCGATATGGCCCAGTTGCTCGACCATCAGGATGATCACGTCGGCGTCACAGTCCAGGCGCAACTCATGCAGTTTTTGCACATGCCCGGACTCCTCGCCTTTACGCCACAGCTTGCCACGCGAACGCGACCAGTAGATGGCACGCTGCTCGGCGGCCGTCAGGGCCAGCGATTCACGGTTCATCCAGGCCATCATCAGCACGCGTCCGGTCTTGTGGTCCTGGGCGATCGCCGGTACCAGGCCATCGCTGTTCCACTTGATCTCGTCCAGCCAGTCTTTCATCGTCGACTCCAAAACGGGCCCGCTCCTGTGCCGGGCCCTTTGCGCTAGTGTGCCAGCCACAGGCGCGGCTGGCTATTGGCGCACGATCAGGTAAAGGCCCGCAGCCAGCATCAACCAGGCTGGCCAGGCGGCCGGGGCGGCCAGGCTGGCGGTTTCGGCAGCGCCTGCAGCCAAAACTGCGCCACCGCCAAGCAGGCCGGCGCCCAGCAGGCGCAGCGCCCAGCGGTCGCCCTGGCGGCGCCGTTCCGGCAGTTGTGGATCGTGCAGGTGAGGCTGCGACAGGCGCTCGAGCAGGTCGCGGGTCATGCCGGCCAGGTGCGGCAGTTGCTCTACCTGGCTGTGCAGGTTGCCGAACACCGCCTTGGGGCTATAGCGGTCGCGCATCCAGCGTTCGAGGTACGGCTTGGCGGTGCTCCACAGGTCCAGGTCGGGGTACAGCTGACGGCCCAGGCCTTCGATGTTGAGCAGGGTTTTCTGCAGCAATACCAGTTGTGGCTGCACTTCCATGTTGAAGCGCCGTGCAGTCTGGAACAGGCGCATCAGCACCTGGCCGAAGGAAATATCTTTTAACGGTTTTTCAAAGATCGGCTCGCACACGGTGCGAATCGCTGCTTCGAACTCGTTGACCTTGGTGTTTGCCGGCACCCAGCCCGAGTCGATGTGCAACTGGGCGACGCGGCGGTAGTCACGCTTGAAGAAGGCAAACAGGTTGCGCGCCAGATAGTCCTGGTCCTCGGCGGTGAGGCTGCCGACGATGCCGCAGTCGATGGCAATGTACTGTGGGCTCCACGGTTTGACCGTGCTGACGAAGATGTTGCCAGGGTGCATGTCGGCATGGAAGAAGCTGTCGCGGAACACCTGGGTGAAGAACACTTCCACGCCGCGCTCGGCCAGCAGCTTCATGTCGGTGCGCTGGTCGGCCAAGGTGGCCATGTCGGTCACCGGTACGCCGTAGATGCGCTCCATCACCAGCACCTTGGGGCGGCACAGGTCCCAGTACACCTGGGGTACGTACATCAGCTCGGAGTCTTCGAAGTTGCGCCGCAGCTGGCTGGCGTTGGCAGCCTCGCGCAGCAGGTCGAGCTCGTCGTAGATGGTTTTTTCGTAGTCGCCGACGATTTCCACCGGGTGCAGGCGACGGGCATCCGCCGAGGCGCGTTCGGCGGCCTTGGCGATCAGGAACAGCCAGGCCAGGTCCTGGGCGATGACCGGCTTCAGGCCCGGACGCACCACCTTGACCACCACCTCTTCGCCGGTTTTCAGGCGTGCGGCGTGCACCTGGGCTACCGAGGCCGAGGCCAGAGGCTCGACGTCGAAGCGGCTGAACACCTGGCCGACCTTCGCACCGAGCTGTTCCTCGATCAAGGCCACGGCTTTTTTCGGGTCGAACGGTGGCACACGGTCCTGCAACAGCATCAGCTCGTCGGCGATGTCGGGGGGCAGCAGGTCGCGGCGGGTGGACAGCAGCTGGCCGAACTTGATGAAGATCGGCCCCAGGTCCTGCAGTGCCAGGCGCAGGCGCGCGCCACGGCTGAGTTCGGTGGGCTTGCGTGGCAGCCAGCGCCACGGCATCAACAGGCGCAGGCTGGCCAGCCACCAGGGCAGCAAGGGCTGGTCGAACAGCAGGTCATCGAGGCGGTAGCGGATCACCACACGCTGGATGCGAAAAAGACGTCGGACGGCGAGCAGCTTCATGCGTTATCGCTGGTATCAAGGGATCGGGACAGGCGCCTGAGGCGCGCTTCGAGGCGTTCTGTATCAAGCTTCAAGGCATCGAGCTCGCTGAAGGCGGCTTCGGCCTCGCGCTTGCCGACCAGGGTACGGGATTCTTCGGCCAGGTATTCGGACAGGTTCTGGCTGAAACGTGCCAGGCCTTGGCGAGTCCAGCGAGCGCGCAGGCGGATATGGCCGGCCAGCATTGCCGTGGCGACCGGGCCAAGCCAGCGTTGCAGCTCGTGCTCCCAGTCCAGCTCCAGGTCCTGCAGCACACCGAACAGGTCGAGCAATACGGCGCTGTCGCCGTGCAGCTCGACCTGCGGGCTGTGCAGTACAGCGGTCTTGTCCTTGACCAAAGCCAGTTGCGCCAGGCTACCGGCGGGGGCGCGCAGGCGGCAGTCGACCTCGCCCTCCCAATGGGCGGCGAGCATCAGGCCTTCTTCATCGGGCAGGATGAACACCTGCAGGGCCGGTTGGCGGCAGTCGATC
Source organism: Pseudomonas sp. GLN_2 (assembly GCF_043106005.1). NCBI lineage: Bacteria > Pseudomonadati > Pseudomonadota > Gammaproteobacteria > Pseudomonadales > Pseudomonadaceae > Pseudomonas > Pseudomonas sp. GLN_2. The sequence continues at coordinate 25,770 of NZ_JBICMC010000113.1, forward strand.
TCGATGACTTTGCCTTCCAGCGCGGCCAGCCGCGGCAGGGCCGTGCTGTCCAGGCGCAGGACGCGGTTCAGGCCATGTTCGACGCTGGCGAGCAGCCCGGCCAGCAACATCAGGGCTTGATTCCCCGGTGCACGGCAACGATGCCGCTGGTCATGTTGTGGTAGGTGACGCGGTCGAAACCGGCCTCGACCATCATGCTCTTCAGGGTTTCCTGGTCAGGGTGCATGCGGATCGACTCGGCGAGGTAACGGTAGCTCTCGGCGTCATTGGTGATCAGCTTGCCAGCCAGCGGCATGAAGGCGAACGAGTAGGCGTCGTAGGCCTTGGACATCAGCTTGTTGGTCGGCTTGGAGAACTCCAGGATCAACAGGCGGCCACCGGGCTTGAGCACGCGCAGCATCGAACGGATGGCGGCGTCCTTGTGGGTAACGTTGCGCAGGCCGAAAGCGATAGTCACGCAGTCGAAGTGGTTGTCCGGGAACGGCAGCTTTTCAGCGTCGGCCTGGACGAACTCGATGTTGCCGGCCACGCCACGGTCAAGCAGGCGGTCACGGCCAACCTTGAGCATCGAATCGTTGATGTCGGCCAGCACCACTTGCCCGGTCGGCCCGACAAGACGGGAGAACTTGGCCGCCAGATCACCGGTACCGCCGGCGATGTCCAGCACGCGGTTGCCGCTGCGCACGCCCGACAGCTCGATGGTAAAGCGCTTCCACAGGCGGTGCATGCCGCCGGAAAGCACGTCGTTCATCAGGTCGTACTTGGCTGCCACCGAGTGGAACACTTCGGCGACTTTCTTCGCTTTCTGGCTTTCAGGCACGTCCTGATAGCCAAAATGGGTGGTGGGTTCGGCGTGGTCGCCTTTGCGCTGGTCGTTCATATCGCTTCACCGAAAAAAATTACCGCCATTCTAGGGCGAACGGGCGGATTTGTCTTGGCGGGGTGTGCCAGTGGGCAGGGGCGGGCATAATGCTCATTATGTCTACATCTTCAGGAACGCCCGCATGACCCAGATCAGCGTCGAACGCAAACACTCCCTCGGCCGTGATGCCGCCCGCGCCAAGGCCGAAGCGCTGGTCGACAAGCTCAGCCGCGAGTACGACCTCAAGGCCACCTGGAACGGTGACCGCGTGGACGTTGCGCGCAGTGGCGCCAATGGCAGCGTGCACATTGGCGACGACAGCATCCGCGTCGAATTGAAGCTGGGCATGATGCTGTCGATGATGAGCGGCACCATCAAGGGTGAGATCGAGCGGGCGCTGGACAAGGCCCTGGCCTGAGCCGGCGCCGCTCTCTGGCTACTGCGGCGCGTCCGCCGGGAAAGGAATGATGCCAATCACCTGCTCCAGGCGCAGATCGCCGCGGTAGATCGCGATGCGCTCGCGTGCGTCTGCGGCCTGCTCGAGCATGGCCTTGCGGCCCCTTACACCTGCATCCCAGAACTTGAGGTGGCCCTTGACGAAGTCATGCCCTCTCGCTTCGAGGCTGGAATAATGAAAGTGCGCCTCCCACAGTAGCCGCTGTGGCGCTTGCACATCTCGAATCTCGTAGACGTCGAGGTAATCATTGGCGTGACGTAGCTGCCGGCGAATCACGGTCTGCCTGACACGAATCCGCTTCTGCTCAGCCAGGAAACGAAGGGCCTTGCCGTCGGGATGGCGGGTGTTCAGATACGCGTCGGTGAGCAGCCGAAGCCTTTCGTGATGGACGCGGTCTACCGCTGCCCGAAGGAGGTCGACCAAGCTGGAATCCAGTGGGTTGTTCAGCTCGGTCAGTTGCTGCTGAACTTCGCGCATGTCACCGGCCGGCCATTCCAGGAAGTCGCTCAGGCTGTTGGGCTCATCGGCATAGTGAGCGGCGAAGGCGATTTTTCCATCCACCTCTGCCAGCAGGCGGTTTGCTCGCTGGCGAAGCTGTGCCCGGTCGCGCGGGGCCGGCCGTGCTTGCTCAGGCACGGCATGCCACACCCCGTCGCGTTGAGCGAAGCTGCCCGCAGGCTCCTGGTTGAATGCACTGCGCTGGATGGCCCGGTTGCCCATTTGGTCGATTTCCACCAGCAACGGTCGACCTCGGTCGACACGGATGACCCGGCGCCTGATCGTTGCCGGGCGATGGTAGGGCGCTGGCGAGGGGGGACTGATGCCGCTGTCGAGGTTGGTCAAGCTCGCGCTCAGTTGCTGCTCCGTGATCTGGGTGATCGTGGACAGTTCGCGTATATATTCGTCCAGCACGTCACTCACCAGCGCAGGCGAGTCCAGGGTCTTCATGTATTGGGCGCGGTCCAGCACGGTACGGTATTTCTGAAGGATATCCTCAAGCAGTTCGGCTTTGACCTGGGCCGTCTCTTCGGTGGCTGCCAGGCCGTCGTGGCTCCATACCGTGCGGCTGAATTCGATGCCGCTGAGCGGTGCGCGCATTGCAAGCAAATGCTCGGCCGTGTCCGCAGAGAGCCGAGACTTGTCCACGGCGAGGTAGGCCAGGTCACTGAGCAGTTGGGCCCGAATGACCAGCGTCGAATACGTCCTGCGTTGAATGGTCTGAGCGAGTTTCGTGGCTTTATTGGCAAAATCGATCTTGGGGTCCTGCAATGTTTCCGCCAGGATCCGATCCAGCCGCTGGCTGACGACAAGCAGGCGGCGGCTGGCCTGGCAGGAATCGCGTACCCGTTCACGATGATCGAGGTATTGCTGAATCTGCTCGGCTGTCTCTGGGAAGCGGGGCAGCCCGATGGCCTGTCCGCTCAGTGCCTGATGGTCGACCTGCTCCAGCAGGCGGCGGCACAGCAGCATGTCGTTTTCGATGGCTGCACCGTACCAATTGCCGTATCGCCGTCGGTTCGGGGCTCGGGTGTCGAATTTGCTGAACCTGGGTTCGGCCATCTCCTTGAATACTTCGATGTTTCCATGCAGCAGCGTACTCTGCCGTTCCAGGTAGAGCGCGGATGCCCGGATTTCCGGCAAATGGCGCAGGCGTTGGGCTTTGAGTGCCTGCCTCTGAAGCTGCAATGCTGGCGGCGGTGAAGCGCGCTCATGTGCAGGCAGTGCGTCGATAGCCATGCTGTACTCCAGAGCGAGGTCGTCATAAGGCTGTAGTTGCACTTGGCTGCGTTCCATCAGTGGCGCCATCTGATTAAGCATTTGTTGATTCGCCGTGGCGGTTGCGCTCAACGTGTCGAACCGTTGGCGGTTTTCAGCGTTGATGGTGTGCCTGTCCTTTGGCATGCCGCCGAAGAGGCTCACGTTCAAAGTCCATTGTTCATGCCAGCGCGTAAGCCATGGCCCTTTTTGCCGTTCACGACCCACGATGTGATAACCGTCCGGGTCGCCATTCCATTGCGACACCCATTCGCTGCTGCTCGGCTCGGGCCCGATGATCTGCATGCCGTTCCAGGTCTCGATGACCTCATAGGCGTCATCGCCGAGCTTGACGTAGTACCGGCCGGCGATGCTGTACAGCCCCCGCAGACGGCCCTTAGCCAGTGGCACGTGCCCTTCCAGCGGCTGCGAAGCCTGCAATTGGGCCATTGACTGACGCACCTGGGGCGACAGCTTGCTCAGGCTCTGCTCCTCACGCCAGGCATTTACCCGCATGATCCTGGGCGGCGGCGGCTCGACGGGGGCCTGCCAGGGTTTCTCCTGTGGTTGCTCGACCGCTGGCGGCGGGGAATCTTCCTTCGGCGCAGGGCCTGAAAAACGGAGCGTAGCGGCCTCTTCGCTGTTGGTGGGTGGCGTTGCAGGGCGGTGGGCAAGGAGCAAGGCCAGGTTGGTGAGCAGGTCTATGGCTGCGACGATCTTGTTGTCACCGCTGCGCTTGATCAGCGCCTCCACGTCTTCCTTGGCTGCCGACAGCGCCACCACCAGCCACACCAGCGTGGTCATCGGGCCATGCCAAAGTTGGGTGACGGTATTGAAGATCGCCCACGCAGCCTCCTTCACCAAAGCCCGCACTTCTTGAGCATTGGAGACGCTGTTGCTGGCTGAGGCCAATAACATGGTCTCGATACGCGCGTTGAACAGGTGGGTGTCCAGATCTTCCGTCCACGCCTGGAACGAGACCTGGACCGGGCGTCTGAGGCGTTGCAAAAGGCCGTCCAGTAGCTCGACCGGCACATTGAGCAAGTGCGTCAGCGCTTTAATGTTCGGGTGCAAGTGCGGGTGCTTGAACCCGTCGTTCTGGTAAATCGGGCGCGCGTCATCGTCGAGCCAGGCCAATACGCTCTCTTGCAGTTCGCCCCTGCTGCGGATTGCGTCCATCAGCAATTCGAGGGTCGGAAATTCCTGCAACGCTCTGCCGGCATAGAATGGGCGGTACAAGACCCAGGTGGCGCTTGCCGGTATTTCGATAATGAACATCCCGTGCGCCACATCGCTTGCCGAAGCGCCAGGTGCGCAAAGAAACGCCAGGGGGGCGATGCGCAGTAGGTCCACGCCATTGTCCATGCCCTGGCAGAACCTGAGAATTGCCTGGCTTGCCGTTTCGCCAAGCTGTTGCTCGATCTTGGCCTTCAGTGTGCTGAACCGAAGGGCGTAACGCCATTCCCTGGCATGCTGTCGGATTCGCTCGGCCCTGCGCGGTTGGGTGTTGACTTGGTCCTTCAGGTAGGAGGGGTAATGACCGCCGATGTCGACCTGATGAATCAGGCCTCTGATCTGGTCGATGCTCAGCCAGTCGGTCACAGGCGAGCCGTCCTCGAAATTCATCCCGCTCATCACCTCGCCAGCCTCCAGCCGCAGGCGTGAAACTGCCAAGTCGGTCAGGGGCACCGTGCGCAAGAACAGTGACTGCCCTTGTGTGCCGGCGCCGATGATGGCTTGGGAAATGCGGATGTGCACCTCGTTCGGGTCGTGCACCGCCTTGTCTGGGTAGCTGGTCTGCAGGGTCTCACGCAAGCGGCGAGCGGCGTAATCACGGATATCCTCGACATCGCCCAGCGATGTGCGACCCTTCGACCGACCTTGGTTCGCCGCCAGATCGAGCAGTGCAGTGTGATAGGCATAGCGGTCCTCAGCGCTGGCATTGAGCAGCCATCGCGGCGGACTGACGGCGGGTGCAGTTCGTTCCTGCAAAGGCAGGTCGAAGAAGTAAGCTGACGGGTCGCTCACCTGGCGCAGTTGTCGCTCCAACTCGTCGACGGTTGCCAGGCCACCAAGACGCAGGCGTCCGATGTCGTCAAGGATATCGTTCAGCAGCTGCCTGGCCTGGAAGGCGAAAGGCCGTCCGATCACCGGCGTGTGCGCCCAGGACAACGCCTCGAAGCGATAGCGTTGCGCTAGCTGCCGTTGCAGCGCAGTGGCAAAACTGGCCAGGTCGACATGGCGACGAACCGAACCGCAGGGCTTGCATTGCAGAACCAGGTTGCGGTTGCCGCTTGTGGTGATGAGCAACAGATCCGGTAGGGTAACGGTGTGTGCCCCGCCATCCGTTCCGAGCGTGACTTGTATCGCCTCGACAGCCAGGCTGTCGTGTACCCCGTCGAGCAGGGCGTACATTGCAGCTTTTGCATCATCTGCCAGACCTTGGCGAGGGAGGTTCTCGAGCAATGCAGCCTTGATGGTGTGCTCCAGCCAGAGCATGCGCGAGACTTGGCTGTCTTCGTCGAGCCCGTTCCAGAAGCCGATCTGGGCTTGCTGGAAGGCGGGTATCAACGCGCCAAGCACTGTATCGAAGTCATCGTTGAGCTTCGACAGGTCCGGCATGATTTCGGGTTGGCGGATGTTGTTCTGGCTTTGCTCCTGAATTTGAAACACATGGGGAGGGCTGATGCTCAGCCTGTCTGCGGCGCCCAGTTGCACATGTTCCTTGGCCAGAAAATGCCTGAGAAGCTTGTCCACCAGCCCGCTCTGACGTGAGAAATCATCGGTGCTGGCCGGTGCATGCAGGATGACGAAAGGATCGAGCGATGTGATGTGAGGGTGGTTGCGGTGCAACCATGGATACCGGTCGCTGAAAACCTGAAATGCTTCTTTTGATAAAACGTCCCGCAGGCTGGGGCGTTTGGAGAAACAGGCTGCCACGCTTTGCTTGAACGTCAGCCTGGGTGGGTTTGCTACAGCAGTCATGGCGTCGATGTCCGTGAGGTGAAGCCTGCGACGCTAGCGCTATGGTCAACGGGGCTTGCGGTATATAGATGCGACAACGACGACCTTAGGGTGAGGTTTCTAATTTTCTTCCCTACCTTATGCACAAGCCCAGCCTCCATGGGCGGTTTTCCACCACTCATGAGCATGAGGTACACAGCATGGCCAAAGTGATTGTGAAGAAAAAAGACGAAGCCCTGGACACGCTTGGCGAGGTACGCGGTTATGCGCGCAAGATCTGGCTGGCCGGTATCGGCGCCTACGCCCGCGTCGGTCAGGAAGGCGCTGACTACTTCAAAGAGCTGGTCAGGGCGGGTGAAGGCGTCGAGAAGCGCGGCAAGAAGCGCATCGATAAAGAACTCGATGCCGCCAACCATCAGCTCGACGAAGTCGGTGAAGAAGTGAGCCGCGTACGCGGCAAGGTAGAAATTCAACTCGACAAGATCGAAAAAGCTTTCGACGCACGGGTCGGTCGCGCCTTGAATCGCCTGGGTATTCCGTCTAAACATGACGTTGAGGCGTTGTCGATCAAGCTTGAACAGTTGCATGAGCTGCTTGAGCGCGTCGCGCACAAACCATAAGGAGAGCAGGATGGCTGGCAAGAAGAACACCGAAAAAGAAAGCAGCTCCTGGGTCGGCGGGATCGAGAAATACTCCCGCAAGATCTGGCTGGCGGGGCTGGGTATCTATTCGAAGATCGACCAGGACGGCCCGAAGCTGTTCGACTCGCTGGTGAAGGATGGCGAGAAGGCCGAGAAGCAGGCGAAAAAGACGGCTGAAGATGTTGCCGAGACTGCCAAGTCTTCGACCACTTCGCGGGTGTCGGGCGTGAAGGACCGTGCGCTGGGCAAGTGGAGCGAACTTGAAGAAGCCTTCGACAAGCGCCTTAACAGCGCCATCTCGCGCCTGGGTGTACCGAGCCGCAACGAGATCAAGGCCCTGCACCAGCAGGTGGACAGCCTGACCAAGCAGATCGAGAAGCTGACCGGTGCTTCGGTTACGCCGATTTCGTCGCGCACTGCAGCAACCAAGCCGGCTGCGAGCAAGGCTACAGCCAAGCCACTGGCCAAGGCAGCAGCCAAGCCAGCGGCGAAAACGGCGGCGGCCAAACCTGCTGCTAAAACTGCAGCGGCAAAACCCGCAGCCAAAACCGCAGCGGCAAAACCTGCAGCCAAGCCTGCAGCCGCCAAGCCTGCGGCGAAGCCGGCAGCGGCCAAGAAACCTGCGGTGAAGAAGGCGGCGGCCAAACCGGCAGCCGCCAAGCCGGCCGCCCCAGCGGCCAGCGCTGCGCCTGCTGCGACCACTGCACCGGCACCTGCCGCTACCCCGGCCAGCAGCACGCCATCGGCACCTACCGGCACCGGTACCCTGATCTGATACCGCGTCGCCTTCTTCGCGGGTAAACCCCCTCCCACAAGATGCGCCAAACCTTGTAGGAGCGGGTTTACCCGCGAATGCGTCGGCTGCAACACTCCATCTCCAGCAGGCCTACCCCTCCAGGTACTTCACTGCCAGCTGCTCCGCCGCCGCCCGGGCCTGGGCCTGCAGATGCGGCGCCACCAGCATCATCACCTGGTACACCACGATCCCCACATCCCCCTCGCGCCCCAGCACACGCTGGTAATCCAGCGAGAACATCAGCGTCAGTGTGATCTGCTCAACCAGTTGCCCCAGCGCCTGGGTATCACTCTCCACCAGCCCTTGGCTCTTGAGGCTGGCCAACAGCGCTGCCAGCGTGCGTTTGATTGCGTTGATCAGGCTGCGCATGCCTCGGGCGAGCTTGGGCAGGCGCCCGGTCAGGTTGGACAGGTCCTGGAACAGAAAGCGGTACTGAGCCATGCGCTCGACGATCAAGTGCAGAAACAGCCAGTAATCCTCTGCGTCCAGACGCACCTCCAGCGGCGGGTCCAGCAACGGCATCAACGCTTCTTCAAAACGCTCGAACAAACCCAGTACCACCGGCTCCTTGCCATGGAAGTGGTAGTACAGGTTGCCTGGGCTGATGCCGAGTTCGTTGGCAATTTCCAGGGTGGATACGTTGGGTTCGCCCTGCTGGTTGAACAACTGCAGGGCGCATTCAAGGATACGGTCGCGGGTTTTCATCCAGTCAGCAGCTCATCGGGTCAGCACGTAGGTGCCTGGCGCGGGACCTAGCGGTGGGTAATTGGCGTTGCCCAGTTCAGTACGCGGTGCCTTGAGCAGGCCGGAGCGTGCGGTGATCCACTCCAGCCACAACGGCCACCAGCTGCCTTCACTGCGCTTGGCGTCGTGGAACCAGGCGCGTGGGTCGCTGCTCAGCTTGGGGTTGGCCAGGTAGTAGGCCTTGGGGTTGCCTGGCGGGTTGATGATGCTCTGGATATGCCCGCTGTTGGCCAGCACGAAGCGCCGCTCGCCACCCAGCAGCAACGCCGAGCGGTACACCGCGTCCCATGGCGTGATGTGGTCGTTGCTGCCGGCCACGGTAAAGCTGTCGATATTGACCTGCTGCAGGTCAATCGGCGTACCGCACACCTCCAGCCCGGACGCGTAGGTCAAGGGGTTGAGCTTGAAAAACTCCAGCAGGTCGCCATGCAGCGCGGCGGGCAGGCGCGTGCTGTCGGCATTCCAGTACAGGATGTCGAATGCCGGCGGTGTCTTGCCGAGCAGGTAGTTGTTGACCCAGTAGTTCCAGATCAGGTCGTTGGGCCGCATCCAGGCGAAGATCCGCGCCACTTCGCCACCGTCCAGCACGCCGCGCTGATAAGAGCGTCGCTTGGCCGCTTCGATGGTCTGCTCATCGGCGAACAGGCTGGCCGGGCTTTCGAACTTGCTGTCCAGCAAGCTGACCAGGTAGGTGGCACTGCGTACCCGGCGCAATTGCTGCTTGGCTTGCAGGTGGCCTTGCAGTGCGGCCATGGTCAGGCCACCGGCACAGGCGCCCATCAGGTTGGGGTCGCGGTTGCCGCTGATACTGCGGCAGGCATTGAGCGCTTCCTCCAGGGCTTGCACGTAGCTGGAAAGGCCCCATTCACGGTGGCGTGGGTCGGGGTTGCGCCAGCTGACCATGAACACCTGCAAGCCGCTTTTGAGCATGTACTGGACAAAGCTGTTGGTAGCGCTGAGGTCGAAGATGTAGAACTTGTTGATCTGAGGCGGCACGACCAGCAGTGGGCGTGCGTGCTGCTTTTCGCTCATCGGCGAGTACTGGATCAGCTCCAGCAGCTCGTTGCGAAATACCACTGCGCCAGGGGTCGCCGCCAGGTTGGCGCCAACTTCGAAGGCGCGCTCGTCCACCTGACGCGGCAGCCCATCGTTGTGACGCAGGTCGTCGAGCAGGTGGGCCACGCCGCGCACCAGGCTCTGGCCGCCGGTGTTGAACAGCTCTTTGACCGCCAGCGGATTGAGCAGTGAGTTGCTGGGCGCCAGCGCATCGTTGATCAGGTTGAACAGGAAGTGGGCGCGGGCTCGATCATCGTCGTTCAAGTGGCTTTCATCGATCCACTGGCGTGTCTGCTTCTGCCAGGCCAGATAGGCCTGCAGGCCGCGGCGGTAGAACGGGTTCTGGCTCCAGGTCGGGTCACTGAAGCGTGCGTCACGCGGGTTCGGCTGGTAGGGCGTGTCCCCCAGCATCACCCGCCCCAACTGCCCGCCAAGCGCCAGCAGATGATGCGCGGTATGCAGCGGGTGGCGCAGGCCGTGGCGGCCGACGTTGCGCAGCGTGGAAAGCAGGTCGCGGCCGCGCAGGCCGAGGATGGCGTTCTGCACGTTCATGCGGGTGGCGGGGAGCGTTGTCGATCCTTTGGCCGGTTTGTCTTTCATGGCAACACTCCCTCGTCTGATCCATTTCCCCTGTCAGGCCGCAGCTGTTTCACCCCCCCGAGGCCGGACGGGGATGCATGACCGCACGCTGACGTTCTTCCTGCAGGAACTTCATGATGATCGGGGCGACGGCTTCGGCACGGGTGATCAGGAACAGATGGCCGTCGTCGATAATGTGTAGCTGGGCATTGGGAATCCGCCAGGCCAGCAGGCGCATGTTGATCAGCGGGATCAGCGGGTCGTCGTCGCCGGCCAGTACCAGGGTGGGCTGCTGGATCTTGTGCAGCCAGTGGATGCTGGTCCAGCCCAGCCCTGCGAACAGCTGCCAGTAGTAGCCCAGCTTGCCGCCGGAGCGCACCTTGGCGGCATGGTGCATGGCCAGGTCGGGGTCACGTCGGAAGCCGCCGCCATAGATCATCGGTGCAATGCGGATGACATGCGACGGCTGCACGTAACGCCGGGGGCTGGCCATCATCCACAGCACCTTGGGCTTGCCTGGCACCATTACCGCACCGGCAGCGGTGGCGGCCAGCACCAGCTTCTTGCAGCGCTCGGGGTAATCGTGAGCAAACTGCTGGGCCAGAGCGCCGCCCCAGGACACGCCGATGACGTTGACCTGGCCGTAGTCGAGGTAGTCGAGCATCCGCGCGGTCAGCTTGGCCAGCCCAGGGAAGCGGTACGGGTTGCGTGGCGTAGACGAGCCGCCGACCCCGGGCACATCGAAGGCGATGACTTCCAGGTCCGGGTCAAGTGCTTCGATGAACGGGAACACCAGCTCGAGATTGGCGCCGATGCCGTTGAAGATCAGCAACGGCGTCAGGTGCGGCTTTCCGGGGCGAACAGCGGTGCGGATGGACTGGTGGTCCAGCTCGACGGTCCTGAAAATATAGGGTTGCGGCATGCACGTGACTCTTGGGTGAAGTAAACACCGTGGCGCCCCACAGGCCGTCACGGCGCTGTAACTCAACGCTCGTGAACGTAGGTGCCTGGGGAGGCTTCGCCGGCAGCGTAGGCACGGCTGCCCAGGCGGATCGGTGCCTTTTTCAGTGCGCCGGCACGCTCGCCCAGCCAACTCTGCCAGTGCAACCACCAGGAGTCTGCATGCTTGATGGCGTTTTCCTGCCACGCCACTGGGTCGCCCGGGCGATCGGCACCGGTCATGAAACGTGCCTTCGGGTTACCCGGCGGGTTGAGGATGCTCTGGATATGCCCGCTGTTGGACAGTACGAATTCGATCTTGCCGCCGAACAGATGTGCCGAGCGGTAGCATGACGGCCATGGGGTAATGTGGTCGTTGGTGCCGGCGAGGCTGTAGATGTCGCATTTGACCTGTTTCAGGTCGATCGGGGTGCCGCACACTTCCAGGGCGTCGGGGCGGGTCAGCGGGTTGGTCTTGAACATTTCGATCAGGTCGCCGTGGAAGGCGGCCGGCAGGCGCGTGGTGTCGTTGTTCCAGAACAGGATGTCGAACACGGGGGGCTCATTGCCCAGCAGGTAGTTGTTGACCCAGTAATTCCAGATCAGGTCGTTGGGGCGCATCCAGGCGAACACCTTGGCCATTTCGCTGCCTTCCAGCACGCCCGCCTGATAAGAGTGGCGCTTGGCGGCCTCCAAGGTCTGCTCGTCGACAAACAATGCAACCTGGTTGTCCATGGTGGTGTCCAGCACGCTGACCAGCAGGGTCAGGGCGTTGACCTTGTTCTCGCCAATGGCGGCATAGTGGCCGACCAGAGCGGTACAGGTGATGCCGCCGGAGCAGGCACCGAGCATGTTCAAGTCCTTGCTGCCGGTAATCGCCAGCACAGCGTCGACGGCTTCTTTCAGCGCATCGATGTAGGTGGACAGGCCCCACTCGCGCTGGGCCTTTGTCGGGTTGCGCCAGCTGATGATGAAGGTCTGCTGCTGCGAGCGCAGGCAGAAGCGCGCCAGGCTCTTTTCCGGGCTGAGGTCGAACACGTAGAACTTGTTGATCTGCGGTGGCACCACCAGCAGCGGGCGGGCATGCACCTGCTCGGTGATGGGGCTGTACTGGATCAGTTCCAGCACATCGTTGCGGTACACCACCGCGCCTTCGCTGGTGCCCAGGTTCTTGCCCACTTCGAAGGCATCCATGTTCACCTGGCTGGGCATGCCGCCGTTATTGACCATGTCCTTGGCCAAATTGGACAGGCCATCGAGCAGGCTCTTGCCGCCGGTTTCGAAGAAGCGTTTGACCGCAGCCGGGTTGGACAGGGTATTGGTCGGCGCCATGGCCTCGGTCATCAGGTTGATGACGAACTGGCCGCGGCTGATGTCCTGGGGGGACAGGTCGCTGCTGCTGACCCAGTCCTGCAGCTCCTTGCGCCAGGCCAGGTAGGTTTGCAGGTAGCGGCGGTACAGCGGGTTGTTGCTCCAGGCCGGGTCATTGAAGCGGCGGTCGTCGCTGTCCGGGGCCAGGCTGGATTTGCCCAGCAGCACGTTCTTCAGCTCCAGGCCAAAGTGGGCCACATGCTTGGCGCTGTGCAGCGGTTGGCGCACGGCCTGGCGCAGCACGGTGCGTGCCGAGCTCAACAGGTCCTTGCGGCGGATGCCGATGACCGGGTTCAGCCCCAGGGTGTTTTCCGAGGCCTGCCGCTGCAGCTCATCGTTGTTCTTGTTACTCATCTACGACGCTCCGTTGTCCTGAGACAAGTACCGGTTGCTGTGGTGGGTGCACAGCCCTGAGCCCGGTACTGCTACTCGGGTGACCAGTGATAAGGAACAGCGGTGCTGCGTGGGTGCTGACGACCTGCAAAGTGATGCAGGGAACTTGCCACACCCATTGGTTACCCGACTTTCGTGTAATGCGCAAGACAGCCCTTCACTGGGCTGTCTGCAAGTCATTCAAACAGATGAATTTAGAAAATGCGCTCTAAACCCCTCAGGCCTTGCGCTAGAGCATGAGCTTGACCACAGATTCGGCTGGGTCGCGGGATTTGCCGGCCTTGTGCAACTCGTCGAGGTATTCCGCCCACAGTTGTTCCTGGCGCAGGCACAGTTGCTCAAGGTATTCCCAGGTGAACAAGCCGCTGTCATGGCCGTCGTCGAAGGTCAGTTTCAGTGCATATTGGCCGGCAGGTTCCAGGCCACTGAGGCCGACGTTGATCTTGCCGAACTGCAGGATGGGGTTGCCGTGGCCCTGGACCTCGGCGGAGGGAGAGTGCACGCGCAGGAACTCGGCGGGCAGGTGGTAGACCTCGCCGGGCGCGTAGGTGAGGCTGAGGGTTTTGGAGGCTTTGTGCAGGTTGATGGCGGTAGGCAGGCGGGCCATGGGCAGAATCTCTCGGGAGCTGATGAAGCACAGCTTCCAGCTTATGGGGGAGGGATTCAAGGGCCTCTTCGCGGGCAAGCCCGCCCCTGCACGGATCACCACAGGCCCAAGGGATGGGGTGACATGTGCAGGAGCGGGCTTGCCCGCGAAACTGTCGAAACCGGTCTTACAGGATGTAACGCGACAGGTCTTCGTTCTGTGCCAGCTCACCCAGGTGGCTGTTCACATACGCCGCGTCGATCTGGATCGGCGCTTCGTCATGGGTGCTGGCCAGGTCGCCCGCACTGAACGACACTTCTTCGAGCAAACGCTCGAGCAGGGTGTGCAGGCGGCGGGCACCGATGTTTTCGGTCTTCTCGTTGACCTGGTAGGCAATTTCGGCCAGGCGCTTGATGCCGTCGGCGAGGAACTCGATGTTCAGGCCTTCGGTCTTCAGCAATGCCTGGTACTGCTCGGTCAGCGACGCGTGCGGCTCCTGCAGGATGCGCTCGAAGTCTTCCGGGGTCAGTGCCTTCAGTTCGACACGAATCGGCAGGCGGCCTTGCAGCTCGGGCACCAGATCGCTCGGCTTGCTTAGGTGGAATGCACCCGAGGCAATGAACAGAATGTGGTCGGTCTTGACCATGCCCAGCTTGGTGTTGACGGTGCAGCCTTCGATCAGCGGCAGCAGGTCGCGCTGCACGCCTTCACGGGACACATCGGCGCCGCCAACGTTGCCGCGCTTGGCAACCTTGTCGATTTCGTCGATGAACACGATGCCGTGCTGTTCGACCGCTTCCAGAGCCTTGGCCTTGAGTTCTTCCTCGTTGACCAGCCGGCTCGCTTCTTCATCGCGAACCATCTTCAGCGCTTCTTTCACCTTCAGCTTGCGCGCTTTGCGCTTGCCCTTGCCCATGTTGGCAAACAGGCTCTGCAGCTGGTTGGTCATTTCTTCCATGCCGGGCGGCGCAGCAATTTCGACACCGACGGCATCGGCCACTTCAATCTCGATTTCCTTGTCGTCCAGCTGGCCTTCGCGCAGGCGCTTGCGGAACAGCTGGCGGGTGTTGGAGTCGCTGCTGGTCTGTGCGGCTTCTTCGCTGAAGCTGGTGACGCGTGCCTGGGGCAGCAGGGCGTCGAGGATGCGGTCTTCGGCGGCGTCTTCGGCGCGGTGGCGCACGCGGATGATTTCCTGCTCGCGCAGCATCTTCAGCGCGGCATCGGCCAGGTCACGGATGATCGATTCGACGTCGCGGCCCACGTAGCCCACTTCGGTGAACTTGGTGGCTTCGACCTTGAGGAACGGCGCGTTGGCCAGTTTGGCCAGCCGGCGGGCGATTTCGGTCTTGCCGACGCCGGTAGGGCCGATCATCAGGATGTTCTTGGGGGTGACTTCGGCACGCAGCTCGGCAGGGAGCTGCATGCGCCGCCAGCGGTTGCGCAGGGCAATGGCCACGGCGCGCTTGGCGTCGTCCTGGCCGATGATGTGGCGGTTGAGTTCGTGGACGATCTCGCGGGGGGTCATGGACATGATCAATACGGTCCTTGGGCAGGTGAGTCAGCGTGGAAAAGCCCCTTCACCGGGAAGGGGCGCCAGAACAGCTGAATCAGTCGGCCAGGTCCTGCTCCTCGATGGTCAGGTTGTGGTTGGTGAACACGCAGATGTCGCCGGCGATGTTCAGGGCGGTCTCGGCGATTTCGCGGGCCGAGAGGTCGGTCTTGTTCAGCAGGGCACGGGCTGCGGCCTGGGCATAGGCGCCGCCGGAACCCATGGCGATCAGGCCATCTTCGGGTTCGACCACGTCACCGTTGCCGGTGATGATCAGGGATGCATCCTTGTTGGCCACGGCCAGCATGGCTTCCAGGCGGCTCAGGGAGCGGTCGGTACGCCATTCCTTGGCCAGCTCGACGGCGGCGCGTACCAGGTGGCCCTGGTGTTTTTCCAGCTGACCTTCAAAGCGCTCGAACAGGGTGAAGGCGTCGGCAGTGGCGCCGGCGAAGCCCGCGATGACCTGGCCGTGGTACAGGCGGCGCACCTTCTTGGCGTTGCCTTTCATCACGGTGTTGCCAAGGGATACCTGGCCGTCGCCGCCCATGACGACTTTGCCGTTACGGCGGACAGAAACGATTGTGGTCAAGGGGAGAGTCTCCACGCAGCGGGGCGAAAGTGCCTGATGCAGACTCATATGGGGGTGGGGGGAAGGATTTCAACCGGGGGGGAT
>NZ_JBICMC010000011.1:0-3109 GCF_043106005.1 Pseudomonas sp. GLN_2
ACGTACTACCGCTATGACGAGCGCCAGCACCTGGTCGCGGTAACGGACGCGCTGAACCAGACCACCACACTGGAGCGCAAGCCCGACGGTGAAGTGCTGCGCATCAGCCACCCGGACGGCACCACGGAAACCTTTACCTACAACGTCTACGGTCAGGTGCTCAGCCACACCGACGGCAAGGGCCAGACCACCCGCCTGATGCGCACGGCCCGTGGCCTGCCGAGCAGCCGCCAGGATGCCAAGGGCCAGCGGGTTCGCTACGAGTACGACAAGGCCATTCGCCTGACCGCGCTGGTCAACGAGAACAACGCCACGTACAGCTTTGCCTACGACGCCTCGGACCGGCTGAGC
Source organism: Pseudomonas sp. GLN_2 (assembly GCF_043106005.1). NCBI lineage: Bacteria > Pseudomonadati > Pseudomonadota > Gammaproteobacteria > Pseudomonadales > Pseudomonadaceae > Pseudomonas > Pseudomonas sp. GLN_2. Next base: position 352 of record NZ_JBICMC010000011.1, read on the forward strand.
GAGGAAGTGCGGGTGGATAACCTGACCCGGCGTTTCAGCTACAACGTCGGTGGCCATCTCACACGACTGGATGAGATTGGCTATGGCGAAAATGCCGAGCGGCCCGAGCGCCATACGCTCTTTGAGCGTGATGCCATTGGCCGTTTGATTGCCAAGCTCAATAGCGATGCGCGGCAAGACTTCGTCTACGACGACGGCGACCGGCTGCTGAGCATCGAGCGGCAACCGACCGGGATCGGCAAGCAGCTTGGGATCACAGAAGAGAAGCTGGAATACACCTACGATCTGCTCGGCCGTCTGACCAAAGAAATCACCCCTGACGGCACGCTTGGCTACGAGTACGACCCGCTCAGCAACCTGACCACGCTGACCCTGCCGGATGGGCGTAAGGTCAATCACCTGTATTACGGCAGTGGCCACCTGCACCAGCTGAACCTGGATGGTCAGGTGATCAGCGACATGGAGCGCGATGACCTGCACCGCGAGGTGTACCGGACCCAGGGCAAGCTCACCAGTTGCTTCGGTTATGACGCCATGGGGCGCAAGGCCTGGCAGTTTGCCTCGACCTTGCCGGCCGACAAGCTCTCGCACGTGCACAACACCGGCATCAATACCTCGTTGCTGGTCGAGCACGCCTACAACCCGATCCACCGCCGTTACCAGTACGACCCGGCCGGTGAACTGGTGCGTACGCTGGACAAGCTGCGTGGCGAGATCAAGTACGAATACGAAGCCAACGGCCAGTTGCGCAGTCGTGATACCGGCTCGTTGATCGGCAGCGAGGAGTTCCGCTACGACCCGGCAGCCAACCGCCTGGACTTCAATGCGCGGCAGTTCGACAAGGTCAAGGACAACCGGATCAAACAGTGGCGGGATCAGGAGTATCGCTACGACCCGTGGGGCAATCTGGTCGAGAAGCGCTCGGGGCACAGCAAGCTGCAGCACTTCAGCTATGACTGCGAGAACCGGCTGGTGCGGGCGGAGACGTTGGTCAATGGCAAGCTGGAAAGTCAAGGCGAGTACCGGTACGACAGCTTGGGGAGGCGAATAGCCAAACAGGCGGAAATGAATGGCGAGGTAGAGCAGAAGCGCTTCCTCTGGCAAGGCTTGCGGATGCTGCGGGAGGAAACTCCTGGGCACAGCATCTTGTACCTGTACGAGCCGGGTAGCTATGCGCCGTTGGCGCGAGTTGACCAGGCGGAAGGGGAAGGGCAGAAGGTCTATTACTTCCATACTGACCAGATTGGCACGCCGCTGGAGCTTACGAACAGCGATGGCGCAGTCGTTTGGCAAGCTACGTACCGCTCGTGGGGCATGCTAGAGCAGCTAGATATTAGTGAAGTCGAGCAGAACCTTCGATTTCAAGGGCAATACTTCGACGTTGAGAGTGAGCTGCATTATAATACCTTCCGTTATTATGCGTCGGATATTGGGCGCTTTGTAACTCAAGATCCATTGGGTTTAGGTGGCGGTGTAAATCTTTACCAATATGCGCCTAATGCCACTGCATGGATTGATCCTTGGGGGCTATCTTTCAAGAGTGTGAATTTTGAGGGTTCGCCTGAGTTGTTCCCCGTAACCGGCAACCAAAAAAATATCGTATCTATTCAAATGCAAGGGTCTCGAGGTCGAGACTTTACTGAAGCTTACAAGCAAGCTGGTTTGTCAAAGGCTCAGGTCAAATCGATTGGTAAATATACTTGGCATCATTTGGATGATTTCGATCCTGTAACTGGTAAGGGAACAATGCAGTTAGTAACTCAGGCCGCGCACGAGGCTTCGTTGCCCCATACAGGGTCGGTGGCACAATTCGAGAAGCATTTCGGTTTGCCTTCTGGATCTTACGGGACACCTGAAGCTGTAGCTATCTCGCAGGACAAGGGGTGGCTGAAAGGGCGCCCACAAAAAATAACGTCTACAACTTGTTGAGGACTATATGGTGGATGATTTTAAACTCTTCAATTCTGATGTCGCTATTTCAGGGCTTGATATTGATGCACTTGAGTCTGAAATCGGTATGAGATTTCCTGCGGAATTTAGGGCGCTATACCTGACCTTCAATGGGGGTGAGCCTAATCGGGCATTTTGGGCGGAAGACGAAAATTATGAGCCGATTAGAGTTGAAGATTTTAAGAGTATTGCTAGTGATGGCGCTGTAGACAAGAATGAGACTAAGTACATAGGTGGTTGTTTCAGGTTGATGGTGAGCAGGAATGTCTTGCCAGCACACTTGGTGCCATTTGCCGTAGATGAGGCGGGTAACTTTATTTGTCTTGATAAAAATGAGGGCAAGGTGATTTATTTTGCGGTGGACATTTTTCAGCCCGATATTGATATGCATCTAAATCACATCAATGCTCAACGGGTTCTTTCGTTTTCATTTCATGAGTTCATTGGGTCCTTGATTCATGAGGATCAAGTTGATCAGTGAGTGTGTGAGGTGTTGCCCTGAAGGCTGAAAGCTTTTACTGGCTTTAGCGCTTTAGCGTTTTAGCGCTTTAGCGTGAATGTCAGTGAATGCTGGCTTTAATTCAACCTTCGGCGCTATACTTTCTAAGTGGATTTAGTGTGGCTGGGATCTTTAATAACTTAACGTCGGAGGGCTGAGGCGTTAGCCTCAGTCATTCCAGTAAACGAGTCACACTGAATAGAACGTCCTGCAGCAGTCAGGCGAGATTGCTCTTTTAGCCGATAATTCGACAACTAGGCCGTTGAAACGCTCACACAGTACCGCTACGACGAACACGGCCAGCTGAGC
>NZ_JBICMC010000012.1:0-30428 GCF_043106005.1 Pseudomonas sp. GLN_2
ACTGCACAAGGCTCAGATCCTGTGCAGGCCCTGTAGGAGCGGGTTTACCCGCGAAGAGGCCATCAGCCTCACATCATAAGCCGCTTTCCATCCAACACCGCGCCCCGATTCACGGCTTGGCGGCCACCGCCACGTAGCCTTTGACCGCAGCTGGTGCCTGGGGCTTGGCCTTGTGCGCCAGCAGGTACTGATAGCGCCGCCATTCCTTGTCGATCTCGCTGAACGACATGAACACGCTGATGCGATCTTTACCGGCCAGGTCCGGGCGCTTGCCGGCGTCGATCTCGCTGGTGGGAATGATGGCGACGTTGATGCCTACCACCCTGCCGTCATCGGCAAACACCGGCCCACCCGACATGCCTTTGGTGATCGGGCCGTCATGCACCGAGTAGAAAACACTGCCAGGCGTACCTTCAAGCCGTACCAGCGACGACAGGGCATGGCCCTTGCCCTGCATCGGCATCATGAAACTGTTGAAGCCCACCGCCGTCACGGCTTCCCCTGGCACGTACTGGCGCCAGTGCGGCACGCTGCTGGCTTTGTGCTTGAAGAACACTACGTCACCGAGGCCCTCGTGGACCACGTTGCGCAGGAAGGGGGTGTGTTTGGCGGTCACAGCGTAATCCTCGTTCCACTGGATGGCGCTGGCCATCAGCAACATCGGCAGAGGGGCACCAGAAGTGACCACGAAAGCCTGACTGTAGACGGGATCTGAAACGTACGACGTTGGCACTCCATTGCACCCACTGAGCAGCATCATTGCCGCCATGCAGGGCGCGATTGTTTTCATGTGTCACACAGGGCGTGGAAAAATGGGAACGCAACTATGGCCAAGTGCCATTACTCTAGCAATACTTTCGGCATATATCCGACGAATGACAGCTTAAGTGTTAGTCATGACGGCGGCCAATAGAATGCAGGTATGGCTACAGGTCCCAGAGCCATTGGGGCGGCGTCAAAGTGAAGGAATTTTTTTCGGGCGAATCTGAGGGGTGTGAACTGCATTGAGCTGCATTGGGCGACCACACTGACAAGCTACCTTTTTCAGGGCGACCTGTTCATAGTTGCCAGTCGACTTACCCTGAAAGGAATCAGAACATTGTTTAAGCTTAATCCCCTGGTGCCGGAGCTGATTGTTTCTGATCTACCTCGCAGCCTGGCATTTTACTGCGGCGTACTCGGCTTCAAGATTGAATACGACCGGCCAGAAGAGCATTTTGCCTTCCTGTCTTTTGGTGGCAGCCAGCTGATGCTGGAGCAGGACTGGCAGAGTGAGTCACCCTGGCGGGTCGGCCCGCTGGAGCCGCCGTATGGTCGAGGCATCAACCTGTCGATCGAATGCGCTGATGCACTGGCCTTGGTCGCGTCGCTGGGGGTTGCGGGGCATAGCATCAGAAAGCCGATTGAAGAGTGTTGGTACCGCCAGGGCGGCATGCTGGTCGGCCAGCGCAATTTCCTGGTGCAGGATCCGGACGGCTACTTGCTTCGGTTTGCTGAAGATCTCGGCGTGAAGAGCGCCTGAGCCACGGGCGGGCACACGAAAAATTGACCCCAGGTTGCGCTCGATGGTCTCGCAACGGGTATCCATCTGGATCGGGTGCTCACTGAACCTGAACAGGCTCTGCTAATCCGTGCCGATCCGCTCCATGCCTCCCTGTGCATTGGACAGATCTACCACCGTCGGATGCTGATGCCTTTGTCCACACTGAATATGTGGCAATGAAGTGTTGCCACATAACGCTATGCACCCACACAGTTACTGAATCCGCAGCGCTTATTGCCCCCGCGCACTTTCGGAACTAAGCCAGCATCTTCGCCCGAACTAACTTCCCTCTTTCGAGTGTTGAGTGTCGCCATATCAACTATTTATGTCACTTGCGCGATAGTTTCAAAATGGCTGAACTAAGTATTTGCCCACAGCGCTTTTTCCCGAAGCGGGTCATCAACAAAATAGCCGCCCTTCAATTTTAAACATCAGCCTGACGCGGTGGCCGAAAGTTGGCCGCGGCGGCTGGCGGCCGGGTAGGTGGCTCGCCGCCTGAGCTGATGAACCCACACCGATTACCAGGAAAGGAAAGTGTCATGGGAATGACGAGGCGTAAATTTTTGATCGGCGGCGGCGTCGTGGCTATTGCAGGTGGCGCAGGCATTCTGACCCCCTTGCTGACCCGCGAAGGCAGGTTGATCCCCGGCAAACCGCGGTTTGGTTTTGTAGAAGGTAGCGAAGGTGCGCTTCCCAAACAGGCAGACGTCGTCGTTGTTGGCGCTGGTATTCTGGGGCTCATGACCGCAATCAATCTTGTCGAGCGTGGCCTCTCGGTAGTCGTCGTTGAAAAAGGTGAGATTGCCGGCGAGCAGTCATGCAGGTTCTATGGTCAGGTCATGACCTACAAGATGCCTGATGCGACGTTCCAGTTGCACCATCTTGCCAAACAACGGTGGCGCGAGATGAATGCCAAAGTGGGTGCAGATACCAGCTATCGCACACAGGGCCGGGTCGAAGTTCCTTTCGATGAAGAAGACCTGGAAAACGTCAGAAAGTGGATCGATGTCAAAAGCCGGGAAGTAGCAGCGGACAACCCCTTCAAGACTCGGATCATTCAGGGGAATGAACTCGAACAGCGGCTGCGCGGTGCATCCTCAAGCTGGAAAATTGCAGGTTTCGAGGAAGACTCCGGTAGCCTGGACGCCGAGCGCGCATCGTTTGTCATGGCGGAGTACGCCAAGAAAATGGGTGTGCGTATCTATACCCACTGCGCCGCAAGGGGCCTGGAAACCCAGGCAGGCGTCATCTCCGATGTGGTGACCGAGAAGGGCGCCATCAGGACTTCTCGCGTGGTCGTGGCAGGCGGCGCCTGGTCCAGGCTGTTCATGCAGAACCTGGGCGTCGATGTGCCTACCTTGCCGGCCTACCAGTCCCAGCAAATCATCAGCGCGGCGCCCCGTGCACCGGGGGGCAACGTTGCATTGCCAGGGAATATCTACTTCCGTGAGCAGGCCGACGGTACATACGCCACCTCGCCGCGCGTCGTCGTTGCCCCGGTGGTCAAAGAATCGTTCATGTATGGTTATAAATACCTGCCATTGCTGGCCATCCCCGACTTCCCGGTGCACATCTCACTCAACAAGCAACTGATCGATTCGTTCACTCAGTCCACCCAGTGGAGGCTGGACGAGGTATCGCCCTTCGAGAAAAACAGGCTGATGACGGCGGCCCCGGATATTCCAGAGCTGGATGCATCTCTGGAAAAGCTCAAAGTCGAGTTCCCTGCCTTCAAAGATGCGAAGTTGATCGATCAGTGGAGCGGTGCCATGGCCATCGCCCCGGATGAGAACCCGATCATTTCGCAGGTCAACGAGTACCCAGGCCTGGTCATCAACACCGCGACCGGTTGGGGTATGACGGAAAGCCCGGTGTCGTCCGAACTGACGGCAGACCTGTTGCTTGGAAAGGCGCCGGTGCTGGACCCGAAACCCTTCAGTTTGTATCGATTCTAAGTACGCATACCGCAATGGAATGACCCGTACACGCATAAACGGTGCGTGTACATTCTTGTGTAACCATCAGGAGAGAAATATGAAATTCGCTTTCAAGACCGTTGCTGCATTGGCGTTGGGAATAGCCGGTGTTGGCAGCGTTCATGCACAAGATATTGTGCGCCATGGCGCAGGTAGTTTCCCTATCTCGTCGGCTGTAGAGATTCCTGCCGGGAAGTCGGTCGTCTATCTGAGCGGTTCCGTCCCGTCGGTGATCCATCCCGATGCGCCCAAGGATTCGCTGGAAGCCTACGGTGATACCAAGGCACAAACCATCAATGTGCTTGAAAGCATCCAGCAGCAGCTGAAAACGCTGGGTCTTGGCCTGACTGACGTGGTGAAGATGCAGGTATTCCTGGTGGGGGGGCCGGAGAACGGCGGCAAGATGGATTTCGAAGGTTTCATGGCTGGCTACACCCAGTTCTTCGGGCCAGCCGCCAAGCAGCCGGTGCTACCTGCGCGCTCGGCGTTCCAGATTGCAGGCCTGGCACATCCTGCCTGGCGGGTTGAGATCGAAGTGACAGCGGTTCGTCCCTGAGAGGACCTTGGCCCAGCCCGACAAAATCGTCGGGCAAAAAAAAACCGACCATAAGGTCGGTTTTTCCGGATTTGGTGCCCCGAGGGAGACTCGAACTCCCACTCCTTTCGAAAACGGATTTTGAATCCGCCGCGTCTACCAATTCCGCCATCAGGGCGTGGCGCGCAGTATAAAGAGGTGCCGCTGGTCGGTCAATCGGCTTTCATGGTCAATTTTCACACATTGGGCTAAACTTCCCGGCCCTGCCGAACCGAACATCATCATGCGCGTCGCCGATTTTTCCTTCGAACTCCCTGATTCCCTGATCGCCCGCCACCCGTTGGCCGAGCGCCATGGCAGCCGTCTGCTGGTGCTCGATGGGCCTACCGGCGCGCTGGCGCACCGGCAATTCCCCGACTTGCTCGACTATCTGCGCCCCGGCGACTTGATGGTGTTCAACAACACCCGGGTGATCCCGGCGCGGTTGTTCGGCCAGAAAGCCTCCGGCGGCAAGCTGGAGGTACTGGTCGAACGCGTGCTCGACAGCCACCGGGTGCTGGCCCATGTGCGCGCCAGCAAGGCGCCCAAGGTTGGCGCGGTCATCCTCATCGATGGCGGTGGCGAGGCCGAAATGGTCGCGCGCCATGACACGCTGTTCGAGCTTCGCTTCACCGAAGAGGTGCTGCCGTTGCTCGACCGTGTCGGCCATATGCCGTTGCCGCCCTATATCGACCGCCCGGACGAGGGCGCCGACCGTGAGCGCTACCAGACCGTGTACGCCCAGCGCGCCGGCGCGGTTGCCGCGCCTACCGCAGGCCTGCACTTTGACGAGGCGCTGCTGGAAAAGATCGCCGACAAGGGCGTCGAGCGCGCCTTCGTCACCCTGCATGTGGGCGCCGGCACCTTCCAGCCGGTGCGGGTCGACAAGATCGAAGACCACCACATGCATAAAGAGTGGCTCGAAGTGGGCCAGGATGTGGTCGATGCCATCGAGGCCTGCCGGGCCCGTGGTGGTCGGGTGATCGCGGTTGGCACCACCAGTGTGCGTTCGCTGGAAAGCGCCGCGCGTGATGGCGTGCTCAAGGCCTTCAGTGGCGATACCGACATCTTCATCTACCCGGGCCGGCCATTCCATGTGGTCGATGCCCTGGTCACCAACTTCCATCTGCCGGAGTCCACGCTGCTGATGCTGGTCTCGGCTTTCGCCGGCTACCCCGAGACCATGGCTGCCTACGCAGCGGCGGTCGAGCACGGGTACCGCTTCTTCAGTTACGGTGATGCCATGTTCATCACCCGCAATCCGGCGCCACGCGGGCCCGAGGATCAAGCATGAGTCGCACCTGTCGAATGTCCTTCGAACTGCTGGCCACCGACGGCAAGGCCCGTCGGGGTCGCATCACCTTCCCACGCGGCACCGTGGAAACCCCGGCATTCATGCCGGTGGGGACCTATGGCACGGTCAAGGGCATGCTGCCACGCGACATCGAGGCCATCGGCGCCGAGATGATCCTCGGCAACACCTTCCACCTGTGGCTGCGTCCGGGCACCGAGGTGATCAAGAAGCACAACGGCCTGCACGATTTCATGCAGTGGAAAGGCCCGATCCTCACCGACTCCGGTGGTTTCCAGGTATTCAGCCTGGGTGCCATGCGCAAGATCAAGGAAGAGGGCGTGACCTTCGCTTCGCCGGTCGATGGTTCCAAGGTGTTCATGGGCCCGGAAGAGTCGATGCAGGTTCAGCGTGACCTGGGCTCGGACGTGGTAATGATCTTCGACGAGTGCACCCCGTACCCGGCCGAGCACGATGTGGCACGCACTTCCATGGAGTTGTCGCTGCGCTGGGCCCAGCGCTCGAAGAATGCCCATGCCGACAACACCGCAGCGCTGTTCGGCATTGTCCAGGGTGGCATGTACCAGGACCTGCGCATGCGCTCGCTGGAAGGCCTGGAAAACATCGGTTTCGACGGCTTGGCCATTGGCGGCCTGTCGGTGGGCGAGCCCAAGCACGAAATGATCAAGGTGCTGGATTATCTGCCGGACCAGATGCCTGCTGACAAACCTCGTTACCTTATGGGGGTAGGCAAACCGGAAGATCTCGTTGAGGGTGTGCGCCGCGGCGTCGACATGTTCGACTGCGTGATGCCGACGCGTAACGCGCGCAACGGTCATCTGTTCGTTGATACAGGGGTGATCAAGATCCGCAATGCGTTCCATCGTCACGATGAATCGCCGCTGGATCCGACCTGTGACTGCTATACCTGCACCAACTTCTCGCGCGCCTATCTCCATCATCTGGACAAATGCGGCGAAATGCTGAGCAGCATGCTGAATACCATCCACAACTTGCGCCATTATCAGCGCTTGATGGCCGGTTTACGCGAGGCTATTCAACAGGGTAAATTGGCCGCCTTTGTCGACGCCTTCTACGCCAAGCGCGGGCTTCCTGTACCGCCCTTGGACTGACTGTCCGCATCCATTATTAGAAAATTACATTAGGAGTGCCCAATGAGCTTCTTCATCCCCGCCGCATACGCGGACGCTGCAGCACCTGCCGCTGGCCCAGCCGGTACCGGCTTCGAGTGGATTTTCCTGGTCGGTTTCCTGGTCATCTTCTACCTGATGATCTGGCGCCCGCAGGCCAAGCGCGCGAAAGAGCAGAAGAACCTGCTGAGCAACTTGCAGAAAGGTGACGAAGTTGTCACCAACGGCGGCATCGCCGGCAAGATCGTCAAGGTTTCCGATGACTTCGTGGTGCTGGAAGTGTCCGACACTGTCGAGCTGAAGTTCCAGAAGGGTGCCATTGCTGCCACCCTGCCAAAAGGTACGCTCAAGGCTATCTGAGTTACCGGTTTTATTTTCCAGTCGGGGCGCGCAACGCGCCCCGCGTCTTGAACGGGCGGCGTGATGCTGAACAAATATCCTCTGTGGAAATATGCACTGATCGTGCTGGTACTGGTGGTCGGTTTCATTTATTCCGCTCCCAACCTCTACCCGGATGACCCGGCGGTACAGATCAGCGGTGCCAGCTCGGCGCTGCAGGTGAATCAGGCCGACCTTGATCGCGTCAGCAAGGCGCTGGTCGATGCCAAGATCGCTGTCAAGGGCGCAAGCCTGGGTGAAAAGGGCAGCGGGCTGATCCGCCTGACCAATCAGGAAGACCAGTTGCCAGCCAAGGATGTAGTGCGCAAGGCACTGGGCGATGATTACGTCGTGGCCCTGAACCTGGCCCAGACTACCCCGCAATGGCTGCGCAACCTGGGTGCGAGCCCGATGAAACTGGGCCTGGACCTGTCCGGTGGTGTGCACTTCCTGCTGGAAGTGGACATGGACAAGGCCATGACTGCCCGCATGAAAGTCTACGAAGGCGAGGTCAAGACCTTGCTGCGCAAAGAGCGCGTCCGCTACCGCAGCCTGCCTCAGCAGGATGGCGGCATCATGCTGGGCTTCGCTGATGATGCCACCCGCGAACAGGCACGTGCCCTGATCCGCAAGAATTTCAATGATTTCGACCTGACCACCACCGATCGCAACGAGCTTGCGGTGCTGCGTCTGGCGCTGACCCAGGCGAAAGTCGCCGAGATCCGCGAATACTCGATCAAGCAGAACCTCACCACCGTGCGCAACCGCGTGAACGAGCTGGGTGTGGCAGAGCCTCTGGTACAGCGCCAGGGCGCCAACCGTATCGTGGTCGAGCTGCCAGGCGTGCAGGACACCGCCGAAGCCAAGCGTATCCTTGGTAAAACGGCCAACCTGGAGTTCCGCTTCGGTGCCGAACCGGGTGCATCCAAGGCCACTACCGAGGTGTTCGAGTTCCGTGAGGGCGGCCGCTCCGCCGCAGTCGAGCGGGGCCTGATCATCACGGGTGACCAGGTTACCGACGCACAGGCCAGCTTCGACGAGCATGGCCGCCCGCAGGTGAACATTCGCCTGGATGGCCACGGTGGCGAGCTGATGAGCCGTGCTACCCGTAGCAACGTCGGCCGTAGCATGGCGGTGATCTTCATCGAGCAGAAGCCGGTTACCCGCTACGTCAAGCAAACCGTCGGCGGCGTCGAGAAGGACGTTGCCGTACAAAGCTTCGTCGAAGAGAAAAAAATCATCAGCCTGGCGACCATCCAGTCGCCGCTTGGCAGCCAGTTCCGCATCACCGGTCTGAACGGCCAGGGCGAATCGTCCGAGTTGGCCCTGCTGCTGCGTGCTGGTGGTCTGGCTGCGCCGATGTACTTCGCTGAAGAACGTACCATTGGCCCAAGCCTGGGTGCTGACAACATCACCAAGGGTATCGATGCGTCGCTGTGGGGCATGCTGTTCGTCTCGCTGTTCATCATCGCCATCTACCGCGCCTTCGGTGTGCTGGCCACCATCGCCCTGGCGGGCAACATGGTGCTGCTGCTGGCGTTGATGTCGCTGCTGGGGGCGACTCTTACCCTGCCGGGTATTGCCGGCATCGTGTTGACCATGGGTATGGCGGTGGACGCCAACGTGCTGATCTTCTCGCGTATTCGCGAAGAGATCGCTGCTGGCATGTCGGTGCAGCGCGCTATCCACGAAGGCTTCAATCGCGCCTACTCGGCAATCGTCGACGCCAACCTGACCACCCTGTTGGTCGGCGGCATCCTGTTTGCCATGGGTACCGGCCCGGTCAAAGGCTTTGCGGTCACCATGTCCCTCGGGATTTTCACCTCGATGTTCACCGCCGTCATGGTGACCCGTGCATTGGTCAACCTGACCTGTGGCGGGCGTGACATCAAGAAGCTGTGGGTTTGAGGGAGCTGCGATGAAAACCATCAATTTCATGGGCGTGCGCAATGTCGCGTTCGCCATTACCGTGCTCCTCACCGTGCTGGCGCTGTTCAGCTGGTGGCAGAAAGGCCTGAATTTTGGCCTGGACTTCACCGGCGGTACGCTGATCGAGCTGACCTACGAGCGTCCTGCTGACCTCAAGGCGGTGCGTGCCGAGCTGGTCAATTCCGGCTTCCACGAGGCGGTGGTGCAGAGCTTCGGCGCCACCACTGACCTGCTGGTGCGCATGCCGGGCGATGACCCGCAGTTGGGCAACAAGGTAGCTGCCGCGCTGCAGAAGGCGGGCGGTGACAACCCGGCCACGGTCAAGCGTGTCGAGTTCGTCGGCCCGCAGGTCGGTGAAGAGCTGCGCGACCAGGGCGGCATGGGCATGCTCCTGGCCCTGGGCGGTATCCTCATCTACCTGGCCTTCCGTTTTCAGTGGAAGTTCGCCGTGGGCGCGATCATCTCGCTGATCCACGACGTGGTGGTAACGCTGGGTATCCTGTCGTTCTTCCAGATCACCTTCGACCTGACGGTGCTGGCGGCGGTCCTGGCGATCATCGGTTACTCGCTGAACGACACCATTGTTGTATTCGACCGGGTACGCGAGAACTTCCGCGTCATGCGCAAGGCCTCGCTGATCGAGAACATCAACATTTCCACCACCCAGACCCTGCTGCGTACCGTCGCCACTTCGGTTTCGACCTTGCTGGCCATTGCTGCGCTGCTGTTCTTCGGGGGTGACAACCTGTTCGGTTTCTCGCTCGCCCTGTTCATTGGTGTCATGGCCGGTACCTACTCGTCGATCTATATCGCCAACGTGGTGCTGATCTGGCTGAACCTGAACAGCGAAGACCTGATCCCGCCGACCAAGGCCGAGGGTGTGGATGATCGTCCGTAAGGGCTAGTCCATCACCGCCTGGCGGTGTAAAAGGCGCGAGTATTGAACTCGCGCCTTTTTTTTTGCTCCAAGGCTGGGAGAAGCGCGGGTTGATACCCGCTGGTACGATCAGGAGGTCCACGTGAATAAATCAATGCTGGTGGGTGCGGTACTGGGTGCTGTCGGTGTGACTGCCGGAGGTGCTGTCGCGACCTACAGCTTGGTCAACAAGGGGCCTGAGTATGCCCAGGTCACCGACGTGCAGCCGATCAAGCAACAGGTGAAAACCCCGCGCGAAGTGTGCAAGGACGTTACCGTTACGCGCCAGGCGCCGGTCAAGGACCAGCATCAGATCGCCGGCACCGTCGTGGGTGCGCTGGCCGGTGGCTTGCTGGGTAACCAGATTGGTGGTGGCACCGGCAAGAAGATTGCCACGGTGGCCGGTGCGGTCGGTGGTGGTTATGCCGGTAACAAGGTGCAGGAAGGCATGCAGGAGCGTGATACCTACACAACCACGCAAACTCGCTGCAACACGGTCAACGACATCAGCGAGAAGGTGGTGGGCTACAACGTGACCTATTCCATCGGTGATCAGGTAGGCAAGGTGAAGATGGATCGCGAGCCGGGATCGACCATTCCGCTGGACAAGAATGGCAAGTTGATCCTGAGCGAAGCGGGTCAGTAATTTGCGTGGCCTGTGTCGGCCTTTTCGCGGGTAAACCCGCTCTTACAGGGGCAATGCGATCCATGTAGGAGCGGGTTTACCCGCGAAGAGGCCGGCACAGGCCGCGCAAAACCACCAGGCACAAAAAAAGCACCTCAAGAGGTGCTTTTTGTTTGCCGCCAATCTGCGCTTAGCGCTTCATGCTTTCTGGCAGGTGCGGTTGGATGGCAGTCAGTACTGCCTTGAAGCACTTGATGTTGCCTGCAACGATGTGACCTTTGTCGAGGAAGTCGTGGCCACCGTTGAAGTCGCTCACCAGGCCACCGGCTTCCTGGATCAGCAGTACGCCAGCTGCCATGTCCCATTCGGACAGGCCTGACTCCCAGAAGGCGTCGAAGCGGCCAGCAGCCACATAGGCCAGGTCCAGGCTGGCGGAGCCGGCGCGGCGGATGCCGGCGGTCTGGCCGGTCAAGGCGCGGAACATGCCCAGGTAGTTGTCCATGTCCGCCATCTGGCCGTCACGGAACGGGAAGCCGGTGCCCAGCAGGGCGCCTTCCAGGCTTGTGCGCGAGCTGACGCGCAGGCGGCGGCCATTGAGTTGGGCGCCACGGCCACGGCTGGCGGTGAATTCTTCCTGGCGAACCGGGTCGACGATCACGGCGTGCTCAAGGCGGCCGCGGTATTTGCAGGCGATGCTGACGGCGAAGTGCGGGATGCCGCGCAGGAAGTTGGTGGTGCCGTCCAGCGGGTCGATGATCCACAGGTAATCTTTGCCTTCTTCGCCGCTACCCGCGTGCAGGCCGGTTTCCTCGCCCTGGATGGAGTGGTTCGGGTAGGCCTTGCGCAGGGCGTTGACGATGCTCTGCTCGGCGGCGCGATCGACTTCGGAAACGTAGTCCTTGGCCTCTTTCTCATCGACCTTGATGCTATCCAGGCGTTCGATGGAGCGGAAAATCAGTTCACTGGCGCTGCGAGCGGCGCGCAGGGCGATATTCAGCATAGGCTGCATGGGCGGGTCACCTGGAGATGTTAAAGAAGAAAGCCGATCATTCTAGCAGAAAACTTTGGCGGCAGAAGTGTCACATTTGCTTTCATGGCGTTACGTCTGTCGGTTCTGTAAGATCGAAGGCCCTGATTCCTGCATCTGTGAGCACAACACCTTGCTGCAAAATATTCGTGTTGTTCTGGTCAATACCAGCCACCCCGGCAACATCGGCGGCGCTGCGCGTGCCATGAAAAACATGGGCTTGTCGCGTCTGGTGCTGGTGCAGCCGAAAGAATTCCCCGCCGTGGATGCCAGTGCCCGTGCTTCGGGCGCCGACGATGTGCTGGATAACGCCCAGGTGGTCGACAGCCTCGAACAGGCGCTGGTCGGCTGCAACCTGGTGATGGGCACCAGCGCCCGCGAGCGCAGCATTCCCTGGCCGTTGATCGGCCCGCGTGAATGCGGTGCCAAGGCGGTGGAGCATGCCAAAGGCGGCGAGGAAATCGCCCTGGTGTTCGGGCGCGAGCACGCCGGCCTGACCAACGAAGAACTGCAGCGATGTCACTTCCACGTGCACATTCCCTCCAACCCCGACTTCAGCTCGCTGAACCTGGCGGCTGCCGTGCAGGTGCTCTCCTACGAGGTGCGCATGGCCTGGCTGGCTGCCGGTGAAGCGCCGGCCAAAGTCGAGAAGGTTGACGCCGCTGAGCTGGCGACCATGGATGAAATGGAGCTGTTCTACGACCACCTGGAGAAAACCCTGGTGGGCATCGGCTTCCTCGACCCCGAAAAGCCCAAGCACCTGATGCCGCGCTTGCGCCGGCTGTATGGGCGGGTGGCGGTCGAGCGTTCGGAAATGAGCATTTTGCGCGGCATCCTTACCGAGACCCAGAAGGTGGTCCGGGGCGAGCCGCATAAACGGAAGGACTGACAGATGTTCGAACGCCTGCGTGAAGATATTCAAAGCGTATTCCACCGAGACCCGGCTGCACGCAATGCCTTCGAGGTGCTCACCTGCTACCCCGGCATGCATGCCATCTGGCTGCACCGCCTGGGCAATGCGCTGTGGAGGCGTGATTTCAAATGGCTGGCCCGGCTGGTGTCGAACTTCGGTCGCTGGCTGACCGGTATCGAAATCCACCCTGGCGCCACCATTGGCCGGCGCTTTTTCATCGACCACGGTATGGGCATCGTCATTGGCGAAACCGCCGAGATCGGCGATGACGTCACCCTGTACCAGGGGGTGACGCTCGGTGGGACCAGCTGGAACAAGGGCAAGCGCCACCCCACCTTGGAAAACGGCGTGGTGGTAGGGGCCGGTGCCAAGGTGTTGGGGCCTTTCACGGTCGGCGCCGGGGCCAAGATCGGTTCCAATGCGGTGGTTACCAAGGCGGTGCCGGCCGGGGCTACAGCGGTAGGCATTCCGGGGCGGATCATCGTCAAGAGCGAGGACACCGAAGTCGAAGCCAAGCGTAAGGCAATGGCCGAGAAGATCGGCTTCGACGCCTATGGTGTCAGTGGCGACATGCCCGACCCGGTAGCGCGGGCCATCGGCCAGATGCTCGATCACCTGCAGGCCGTCGACGAACGGTTGGAGGGTATGTGTGGCGCGCTGACCAAGATGGGCAGTGACTATTGTGCCAAGGAACTGCCGGCCTTGCCGGAGGACGACTTCAGCGAGGCTGCCCAGGTGGCCCAGCGCGACACTCAGCCGCATTGATCGCGCCGCACTGAAGTCATGGTGGCATGCGGGGCGTGTGCTCACGCCCCTCGTCTGCTACAATCGCGCCCGCCTCCCTGATGCAATCCCGACTAAAGCAGTAGGTCTAATAGTTGACTTAAATGCTCGGGAATCGCATACTCGCACACATCCTGAAACTCCCGTGGTACCCAATAGCCATGCGACTGACTACCAAAGGCCGATACGCCGTGACCGCCATGCTCGACCTGGCGTTGCACGCGAAGCATGGGCCGGTGTCTTTGGCCGATATTTCCGAGCGCCAGGGCATTTCCCTCTCTTATCTGGAGCAGCTGTTCGCCAAGCTGCGCCGCAGCAGCCTGGTTTCCAGTGTGCGCGGTCCAGGCGGTGGCTACCAGCTGTCGCGGGGCATGGAAACCATCCAGGTGGCCCAGGTTATCGACGCGGTCAACGAATCGGTCGACGCCACCCGCTGCCAGGGGCTCGGTGACTGCCATGCCGGTGATACCTGCCTGACCCACCACCTGTGGTGCGACCTCAGCCAGCAGATCCATGAATTCCTCAGCGGCATAAGCCTGGCCGACCTCGTCAAGCGCCGTGATGTGCAGGAAGTCGCCCAGCGCCAGGACCTGCGCCGTGTCGCAGGACGAACCGCCCAGCTGGACAAGATTGAGACGTCTGCCGTCGATTGACCCCCTGGGACGACGAGCGACGCCACCGCCTGATAGGAGAGACAAATGAAGTTGCCGATCTACCTTGATTACTCTGCGACCACTCCGGTCGACCCACGCGTGGCCCAGAAGATGGCCGACTGCCTGCTGGTCGACGGAAACTTCGGTAACCCGGCCTCGCGCTCCCACGTCTTTGGCTGGAAGGCCGAGGAAGCGGTGGAGAACGGTCGTCGCCAGGTTGCCGAGCTGATCAACGCCGATCCGCGCGAAATCGTCTGGACCAGCGGTGCCACCGAGTCCGACAACCTCGCGCTCAAAGGTGTCGCGCACTTCTATCAGACCAAGGGCAAGCACATCATTACCTCCAAGATCGAGCACAAGGCGGTCCTGGATACCGCTCGCCAGCTGGAGCGCGAAGGTTTTGAAGTCACTTACCTGGAGCCAGGCGAAGACGGCATCGTCACCCCGGCCATGGTAGAAGCGGTGCTGCGCGACGACACCATCCTGGTCTCGCTGATGCATGTGAACAACGAAGTCGGCTCGATCAACGACATTGCTGCCATCGGTGAACTGACCCGTTCGCGCGGCGTATTGTTCCATGTCGACGCCGCCCAGTCGGCCGGCAAGGTCGAAATCGACCTGCAAAAGCTGAAAGTCGACCTGATGTCCTTCTCGGCGCACAAGGTCTATGGCCCGAAAGGCATCGGCGCACTGTACGTCAGCCGCAAGCCGCGTGTACGTCTTGAGGCCATCATTCACGGCGGCGGTCATGAGCGCGGCATGCGTTCGGGCACCCTGCCGACCCACCAGATCGTCGGCATGGGCGAAGCCTTCGCCATTGCCAAACAGGAAATGGTTGCAGAAAACGCACGCATCAAGGCCCTGAGCGACCGCTTCTTCAAGCAGGTCTCAAACCTTGAAGAGCTGTACGTCAATGGCAGCCAGACTGCGCGTGTACCGCACAACCTGAACCTGAGCTTCAACTACGTCGAAGGCGAATCGCTGCTGATGTCGCTGAAAGACATCGCCGTATCGTCCGGTTCGGCCTGTACCTCCGCGTCGCTCGAGCCGTCCTACGTACTGCGTGCTCTGGGCCGCAACGACGAGCTGGCGCACAGCTCGATCCGCTTCTCCTTCGGCCGTTTCACCACCGAAGAAGAAGTCGACTACGCCGCGCAGAAAGTCTGCGAGGCCGTCAACAAACTGCGTGAGCTGTCGCCGCTGTGGGATATGTACAAAGACGGCGTTGACATCTCCAAGATCGAGTGGGCCGCCCACTAAGCAGTCGCCGGCAAGAGCGGCTCCCTGATGAGGAAGGAATTGCACCATGGCATACAGTGAAAAGGTCATCGACCACTACGAAAACCCGCGCAACGTCGGCAAGATGAACGCCGAAGACCCGGATGTCGGCACCGGCATGGTCGGCGCCCCGGCCTGCGGTGACGTGATGCGCCTGCAGATCAAGGTCAACGAGCAGGGCGTTATCGAAGACGCCAAGTTCAAGACCTACGGCTGCGGTTCGGCCATCGCGTCCAGCTCCCTCGCCACCGAGTGGATGAAGGGCAAGACCCTGGACGAGGCCGAAACCATCAAGAATACCCAACTGGCCGAAGAGCTGGCGTTGCCGCCGGTCAAGATCCACTGCTCGGTACTCGCCGAAGATGCCATCAAGGCAGCCGTACGCGACTACAAGCAGAAGAAAGGCTTGATCTAAGTCGCCTGTTGCAAGGTAAGGAGTTCTGATGGCTATCAGCATGACAGAAGCCGCCGCCAACCACATTCGCCGCTCCCTCGACGGGCGCGGCAAAGGTGAGGGCATTCGCCTGGGCGTGCGCACCACCGGTTGCTCGGGTCTGGCCTACGTGCTGGAATTCGTCGACGAACTGGCGGACGAAGACCAGGTGTTCGAAAACCATGGCGTCAAGGTGATCATCGATCCCAAGAGCCTGGTCTACCTCGACGGCACCGAACTGGATTTCGTCAAGGAAGGGTTGAACGAAGGCTTCAAGTTCAACAACCCCAACGTGCGCGGTGAGTGTGGCTGCGGCGAAAGCTTCAACGTTTGAGGCTGGCTGTGGGTACTCCTTGTCATTACGCATTGTTTGACCTCCAGCCAAGCTTCCGTCTGGATCTCGACAAGCTGGCCACTCGCTATCGCGAGCTGGCCCGCGAAGTCCATCCTGACCGCTTTGCCGACGCCTCCGAGCGTGAGCAGCGGGTAGCGCTGGAAAAGTCCGCAGCACTCAACGACGCCTACCAGACCCTGCGCAGTGCGCCGCGGCGCGCCCGCTATCTGCTGGCCATCAGCGGCCATGAAGTGCCTCAGGAAGTCACGGTCCACGACCCTGACTTCCTGTTGCAGCAGATGCAGTGGCGTGAAGAGCTCGAGGAGTTGCAGGACGAAGCCGACCTTGATGGTGTCGGCGTGTTCAAGAAGCGCCTCAAGGCTGCCCAGGACACGCTGAACGAGGACTTTGCCGCCTGCTGGGATGCCCCAGGCGAGCGCGACAAGGCCGAGCGCCTGATGCGCCGCATGCAGTTCCTCGACAAGCTCGCCCAAGAAGTGCGCCAACTGGAAGAGCGCCTCGACGATTAACCCGGTGTTGCCCGTGATGACACCTAAGGTATTCAGATAAGCATGGCCCTACTGCAGATTGCCGAACCCGGTCAAAGCCCTCAGCCTCACCAGCGTCGCCTGGCGGTGGGGATCGACCTGGGTACCACCAACTCTCTGGTCGCTGCACTGCGTAGCGGCCACAGCGAGCCCCTGCCCGACGCGCAGGGCAACGTCATTCTGCCGTCCGCGGTGCGCTACCTCGACGGGCGTATCGAAGTGGGGCAGGTTGCGCGTGACGCCGCCTCCAGCGACCCGCTGAACACTGTGCTGTCGGTCAAGCGCCTGATGGGGCGCGGCTTGGCCGACGTCAAGCAGCTGGGCGAGCAACTGCCATACCGCTTTGTGGGTGGTGAGTCGCACATGCCGTTCATCGACACCGTGCAGGGGCCGAAAAGCCCGGTGGAAGTGTCTGCTGACATCCTGAAGGTGTTGCGCGAACGTGCCGAAGCTACCTTGGGTGGCGAGCTGGTAGGCGCGGTGATCACTGTGCCGGCCTATTTCGATGACGCCCAGCGTCAGGCTACCAAAGATGCTGCGCGTCTGGCCGGCCTGAACGTGCTGCGCCTGCTCAACGAGCCGACTGCGGCCGCCGTAGCCTACGGCCTGGACCAGAACGCCGAAGGCGTAGTGGCCATCTATGATCTGGGCGGCGGTACTTTCGATATTTCCATCCTGCGCCTGACCGCTGGCGTATTCGAAGTGCTGGCCACCGGTGGTGATACCGCCCTTGGGGGGGATGACTTCGATCACACTATTGCCGGCTGGATCATCGAACAGGCGGGTTTGTCGTCTGACCTCGACCCGGCTACCCAGCGCGCGCTGCTGCAAACCGCCTGCGCCGCCAAGGAGGCCCTGACCGACGCTGACGTGGTCAGTGTCAGCCACGGTGCCTGGCACGGTGAGCTGACCCGCAGCGCCTTCGAAGCCATGATCGAACCACTGGTTGCCCGCAGCCTGAAGGCCTGCCGCCGCGCCGTGCGCGACAGTGGCGTTGAACTGGAAGAAGTCAGCGCTGTGGTCATGGTCGGTGGTTCTACCCGCGTGCCGCGTGTGCGTGAGGCCGTGGGTGCACTGTTCGGGCGCACCCCGCTGACCTCGATCGACCCAGACCAGGTGGTGGCCATTGGTGCCGCCATCCAGGCTGACACCTTGGCCGGCAACCGCCGCGAAGGTGGCGAGCTGCTGCTGCTCGATGTCATCCCGCTGTCGCTTGGTCTTGAGACCATGGGCGGGCTGATGGAGAAGGTGATCCCGCGTAACACCACCATTCCGGTGGCGCGCGCTCAGGAATTCACCACGTACAAAGACGGCCAGTCGGCCATGATGATCCACGTCCTGCAGGGCGAGCGTGAGCTGATCAGTGACTGCCGTTCGCTGGCCCGTTTCGAGCTGCGCGGCATTCCGGCCATGGTTGCCGGTGCTGCGAAAATCCGCGTTACCTTCCAGGTGGATGCCGATGGCCTGCTCAGCGTCGCTGCCCGCGAGCTGGGTTCGGGCGTTGAAGCCAGCATTCAGGTCAAGCCGTCCTACGGCCTGACCGACGGCGAAATCGCCCGCATGCTCAAGGACTCCTTCGAACACGCCGGTTCCGACAAGCACGCCCGCCAGTTGCGTGAGCATCAGGTAGATGGCGAGCGGCTGCTCGAGGCGGTACAGGGCGCCCTGGACGCCGACGGCGAGCGCCTGCTCAGCAGTGACGAGCGCGACGCCATCGAATTCCAGATGCAAGAACTACGTGATTTGCTGGCCGGCACCGATGGCGCAGCCATCGAGCAACAGACCAAGCGTCTGTCGCAGGTGACCGATGCATTTGCCGCCCGTCGCCTTGATTCGACGGTCAAAGCCGCACTGGCCGGGCGCAACCTGAATGAGATCGAGGAGTAATCGATGCCGCTGGTGACATTCCTGCCGCATGAGAAGTTCTGCCCCGAGGGGCTGACCGTGGAGGTGGAGCCTGGGACCAACATCCTGGAGTTGGCCCACGACCACCACATCGAGATGGAAAGCGCTTGCGGCGGCGTCAAGGCCTGTACCACTTGCCACTGCATCGTGCGCAAGGGCTTCGATTCGCTCGAAGAGGCTGACGAGCTGGAAGAGGACATGCTGGACAAAGCCTGGGGCCTGGAAGCGCAATCGCGCCTTGGTTGCCAGGTTTTCGTCGCTGACGAAGACCTGACCATCGAGATCCCCAAGTATTCGCTCAACCATGCCGCCGAAGCACCGCACTGAGGGCCTGTACATGAGTCTGAAATGGGTTGATGTACTTGAGATCGCAATCCAGCTTGCAGAAAGCAAGCCTGAAGTCGATCCTCGTTATGTGAATTTCGTGGACCTGCACCGCTGGGTGCTGGCATTGCCAGAGTTCAGCGACGATCCGTCACGCGGCGGTGAGAAAGTGCTCGAGGCAATCCAGGCCGCCTGGATCGACGAAGCCGACTAAGCGTCACTTGCAGGTTAGGCAATCCCCCGGAACCCGCGTATAATTCGCGGGTTTAATTTTTCGTAACACTCATATTCTGGAGTTTTCCATGGCTGTTCAACGTACTTTCTCCATCATCAAGCCTGACGCTGTTGCCAAAAACGTCATCGGCAAGATCACCACTCGCTTCGAAGAAGCCGGCCTGAAAATCGTTGCCTCGAAAATGAAGCAACTGTCCAAAGCCGAAGCCGAAGGCTTCTACGCTGAGCACAGCGAGCGCGGCTTCTTCGGTGACCTGGTTGCCTTCATGACTTCCGGTCCGGTCGTTGTCCAGGTTCTGGAAGGCGAGAACGCCATTGCCAAGAACCGTGAGCTGATGGGTGCTACCAACCCTAAAGAAGCTGCTGCCGGCACCATCCGCGCTGACTTCGCCGAGTCGATCGACGCCAACGCCGTTCACGGTTCGGACTCCGAAGCTGCTGCTGCTCGCGAAATCGCTTACTTCTTCGCTGCTACCGAGGTAACCACTCGCTAAGCGAAAGCTTACGGGTGAGGGTGAATCCATGACGACATCTACTGGCAAAATCAACCTGTTGGGTCTGACCCAGCCGGAAATGGAACAATTCTTCGACTCTATCGGGGAGAAGCGCTTCCGTGCCGGCCAGGTGATGAAATGGATTCACCATTTTGGCGTGTCCGACTTTGCGGCCATGACCAACGTAGGCAAGGTCTTGCGCGAAAAACTCGAGGCCGTTGCCGAAATACGCCCACCGGAAGTGGTCAGTGAAGACATTTCCGCCGACGGCACCCGTAAATGGGTGATCCGCGTTGCCTCCGGCAGCTGCGTCGAGACCGTCTATATTCCAACCGACGACCGCGGCACCCTGTGCGTATCGTCGCAAGCCGGCTGTGCCCTGGACTGCAGCTTCTGCTCCACCGGCAAGCAAGGCTTCAACAGCAACCTCACTGCCGCCGAAGTGATCGGCCAGGTGTGGCTTGCCAACAAATCCTTCGGGACCGTTCCTGCCAAAGTCGACCGCGCGATTACCAACGTGGTCATGATGGGCATGGGCGAGCCCTTGCTGAACTTCGACAACGTCATTGCCGCCATGAAAATCATGATGGATGACCTTGGCTATGGCATTTCCAAGCGCCGTGTCACCTTGTCCACCTCGGGCGTGGTGCCGATGATCGACGAGCTGGCCAAGCACATCGACGTGTCGCTGGCCCTGTCGCTGCATGCGCCGAACGACGAACTGCGCAACAAGCTGGTACCGATCAACAAGAAGTACCCGCTGAAAGTGCTGCTGGAATCGTGCATGGGCTACATGTCCACCCTGGGTGGCAAGCGCGTGCTCACCGTCGAGTACACCCTGCTCAAGGACGTCAACGACCAGCCCGAGCATGCTGCGCAGATGATCGAACTGTTGCGCGATGTACCCTGCAAGATCAACCTGATCCCGTTCAACCCGTTCCCGCATTCGGGCTACGAGCGACCGAGCAACAACGCCATTCGTCGCTTCCAGGATCTGCTGCACCACGGTGGCTTCAACGTCACCACCCGTACCACGCGCGGCGACGACATCGACGCTGCCTGTGGCCAGCTGGTCGGCCAGGTCAATGACCGTACTCGCCGCAGTGAGCGCTACATCGCAGTTCGCCAGCTTTCTGCGGACGTCGAACTGCCAGACAGCGCCGCCAGCCACTGACAGGTACCTTGCCCATGAGCCTGCGCGCCGCGCTGTCGATCCTTGCGCTTTCGCTGCTGGCCGGCTGCGTGTCGGGCGGCGCGAGCGACCCCTTGGCCAGCCGCCAGGGCAGGGTGGAGGCAGGGCGGGCTTATGTGCAGCTTGGCTTGGGTTATTTGCAACAAGGTTTGACCGAACAGGCCAAGGCGCCGCTGGGAAAGGCCCTGGCGCTGAATGACCAGGATGTCGATGCGCACGCCGCCCTGGCAGTAGTGTTTCAAGCCGAAGGCGAGCCGGCGCTGGCCGAAGCACACTTTCGCAAGGCCTTGCTGATAAGCCGCGGTGACACGCGAATTCGCAACAATTACGGCAGTTTCCTTTATGCTCAGGGGCGATTTGCCGAAGCCAAGCAGATGTTTCGCCAGGCCAGTGCCGATACCCTGTATCCTGAGCGCTCACGCGTGTACGAGAATCTGGGCCTGACCGCCCTGAAGCTCGAACGCCGCGATCAGGCGCACGCGTATTTGTTGAAAGCGTTACAACTCAACCCGCGGCAACCAAAAGCGTTGCTGGAAATGGCTGAGTTGTCCTACGAAAACAGGCATTATGTGCCGGCCCGGGACTACTACGATCGTTTCAGCCAGTTGAGCGACCACGACGCCCGTAGCCTGCTGCTGGGCAGCCGCCTTGCCAGGGTGTTCGACGAGCAGGGCGCACTGGCCGAATTGGGCCAGCAATTACAACGACTTTATCCCGGTACGCCGGAATACCAGCAATACCTGTCGGAGCAACGATGAACGCCGCGCACCCCGAAGTAGCAGTAGCGCCTGGCCAGAACCCCGGTGAGCTTTTGCGCCTGGCCCGTGAGAAACGGGACTGGTCTCAAGCCGAGGTGGCCCGCAAGCTCAACCTCACTGTCAGTTCGTTGAACCACGTGGAAACCGGCGCCTTCGACAAACTGCCCGGGCATACTTTCGCTCGTGGCTACATTCGCGCCTACGCCAAGCTGATGGACCTCGACCAGGCCGCCCTGGTAGACGCCTTCGACCGTTACACCGGTACCCACGCCAAAGGCAGCGACGTGCATTCGCTGGGCCGTATCGAAGAGCCTGTGCGTCTGTCGCACAACATCCTGCGCGGCGTCAGCCTGCTGTTGCTGGTGGCTGTGGTCGGTGGTGGCTTTTTCTGGTGGCAGGACCAGGGCAGCCTGCGGGGCAAGGACCTGGCCAAGATTGCCCTGGAGCATGTCGAGGTCGAAAGCGCCGACGGCACCACACAGATTCACCCGCTCGATGAGCCTGAAGACCAGGCCGTTTCCGCTGGCCAGCAAGCTGAAAGTGCGCCGTTGGCGCTGGAGCAGGGCGCTGCCGAGCAGCCTGCTGCCGCTGAACAAGCACCGGTAAGCTCTGAGGCCGCCATTGCCGCAGCGCCTGCTCCAGCACAGCAAGCGCCGGTGCAACCCGCACCTGCGGCTTCGCCTGCACCGGTTACGCCTCCGGTACAGGCCACTGCTGCACCTGCACCTGCACCGGCCGTGGCGGCCACCGAGCCTGCCGCAGTGCCAGCTGGCAGCGCCAAGGTCGCCATCCAGTTCACCGCCGATTGCTGGACCCAGGTCAGCGACGGCAACGGCAAGGTGCTGTTCAGCGCCATCAAGCGCAAGGGGGACAACCTCGAGCTGACCGGCAAGCCGCCATTCGCGGTACGCCTGGGCTTTGCCCGGGGCGCCCAGGTCAGCTACAACGGCCAGGCCGTCGATGTTGCCCCGTTCACCAGTGGCGAGACTGCTCGCCTGAAGTTGGGACAGTAAGTCATGCACGGCGAATCTCCGATCAAACGTCGCGAATCCCGCAAAATCTGGGTTGGCAATGTGCCGGTGGGTGGTGATGCGCCCATCGCGGTGCAGAGCATGACCAACACCGACACCAACGATGTCGCTGCCACCGTGGCGCAAATCCAGCGTCTGGTCGACGTCGGCGTGGACATTGTGCGTGTCTCGGTGCCGGACATGGACGCCGCCGAAGCGTTTGGCAAGATCAAGCAACGGGTCAGCGTGCCGCTGGTCGCCGACATCCATTTCGACTACAAGATCGCCCTGCGCGTTGCCGAGCTGGGCGTTGATTGCCTGCGGATCAACCCGGGCAACATCGGCCGGGAAGACCGTGTGCGCGCCGTGGTCGATGCCGCCCGCGACCGCGGCATTCCGATTCGTATCGGGGTCAACGCCGGTTCGCTGGAAAAAGACCTGCAGAAGAAGTACGGCGAACCAACCCCGGCCGCGCTGGTCGAGTCGGCCCTGCGCCACGTCGAGCATCTCGATCGCCTGGATTTCCAGGACTTCAAGGTCAGCGTCAAGGCCTCGGACGTGTTCATGGCTGTCGAAGCCTACCGTCTGCTGGCCAAGCAGATCGTACAGCCGCTGCACCTGGGCATCACTGAAGCCGGTGGCCTGCGTTCGGGGACGGTGAAGTCCGCCGTCGGCCTCGGTATGCTGCTGGCCGAGGGTATTGGCGATACCATTCGCATCTCGCTGGCGGCCGACCCGGTCGAAGAAGTGAAAGTCGGCTACGACATCCTCAAGTCGCTGCATCTGCGTTCGCGTGGCATCAACTTCATCGCCTGCCCGAGCTGCTCGCGGCAGAACTTCGATGTGGTCAAGACCATGAACGAGCTGGAAGGGCGTCTGGAAGACCTGCTGGTGCCGCTGGATGTGGCGGTGATCGGTTGCGTGGTCAACGGCCCGGGTGAAGCCAAGGAGGCCCATGTGGGGTTGACCGGCGGCACGCCGAACCTGATCTACATCGACGGCAAGCCTGCGCAGAAACTGACCAATGACAACCTGGTCGATGAGCTGGAAAAGCTCATCCGCCAGAAAGCGGCCGAAAAGGCCGAAGCTGACGCGGCGCTGATCGTCCGTGGCTGACACACCGAATTCGTAAGGACTTTTCGTGAGCAAATCGCTGCAAGCCATCCGTGGCATGAACGACATCCTGCCAGAACAGTCGCCGCTGTGGCGCTACTTCGAAGGCACCGTGGCCGGGCTGCTGGACACCTACGGGTACAGCCAGATCCGCACGCCGATCGTCGAGTTCACCGAGCTGTTCAAACGCTCGATCGGTGAAGTGACCGACATCGTCGAAAAAGAGATGTACACCTTCGAGGACCGCAACGGTGATTCGCTGACCCTGCGCCCTGAAGGCACCGCGGCCTGCGTGCGAGCGGTGCTCGAGCACGGCATCACCGGCAACGGTCAGGTGCAGAAGCTGTGGTACATCGGCCAGATGTTCCGCCACGAGCGCCCACAGAAGGGCCGCTACCGTCAGTTCCACCAGATCGGCGTGGAAGTGTTCAACCTGGACGGCCCGGACATCGATGCCGAGCTGATCATGCTGACCTGGCGCCTGTGGGGCCTGCTGGGCATTCAGGACGCGGTCAAGCTGGAGCTCAACAGCCTGGGCACCAGTGAAGCCCGCGCACGCTACCGTGACGCGTTGGTCGAGTTCCTCTCGGCGCGCCTGGAGCAACTGGACGAAGACAGCCAGCGCCGCCTGAAGAGCAACCCGCTGCGCATCCTCGACAGCAAAGACCAGAACACCCAGGCGGTGTTGGTCGGGGCGCCGAAGCTGGAAGACTACCTGGACGAAGAGTCGCGCGTGCACTTCGAAGGCCTCAAGGCCCGCCTGGGCGCAGCCGGTATTCCGTTCGTGATCAACACCAAGCTGGTACGTGGCCTGGACTATTACAGCAAGACCGTGTTCGAGTGGGTAACCGACAAGCTCGGCGCCCAGGGCACGGTGTGCGCGGGTGGCCGTTACGACGGTCTGGTCGAACAGATGGGTGGCAAGCCGACCACTGGCGTTGGTTTCGCCATGGGCATCGAGCGCCTGATCCTGCTGTTGGAAACGTTGGGCAAGGTGCCGGAGTCCATCAGCCGCCAGATCGACGTTTACCTGTGTGCCTTTGGCGAGCAGGCGGAGCTGGCAGGCCTGCGCCTGTCCGAAGGCTTGCGCGACCGCTTGCCGGGCCTGCGCCTGGCTGTCAACGCGGGGGGGGGCAGCTTCAAGAGCCAGTTCAAGAAGGCCGACAAGAGCGGTGCACTGTTCGCCCTGATCCTCGGCGACGACGAGCTGGCCAAGCAAGAGATCGGCTTGAAGCCCCTGCGTGGCCAGGGCGAACAACAGAACATTGCCTGGGATGCTCTTGCAGAGCACCTGGAAACCGCGATCGCGCAGGCGTAACGCGGTTCAACAAGCGAATAGGCGAAAAGGAGTATTGGGGTGTCGAGTACCGATGATGATGACCTGGCAGGGGTCAAGGACTGGTGGAACCGCAACGGCAAGCCGCTGCTGACCGGTGCATTGCTGGCTGGCGTGGTGGTGTTGGGCTGGAATACCTGGCACAAGTACCAGACCAACCAGTCGCAAGGTGCCTCGCAGTTGTATCAGGCGCTGATTGAAACCAGCCTGACACCGACCGGCCAGCCTGACGCCACCAAGGTCGCGGAACTGGCTGGCAAGCTCAAGAGCGAGTTTGGCGGCACCGCTTACGCCCAGTACGGCAGCCTGTTCGTGGCCAAGGTCGCGGTCGACAGCGGCAAGCTCGATGACGCCGCAGCCGAGCTGAAAAGCGTGCTGGACAAACCGGCCGACGTTACCTTGGGCGAGATTTCGCGTCAGCGTCTGGCGCGCGTACTGGCAGCCCAGAACAAGGCCGAGGATGCCCTCAAGCTGCTCGACGGCGACGCCGACAAAGCCTTCCTGGCCAGCCGTGAAGAGTTGAAGGGTGACCTGCTGGTGCAGCTGGGTCGCGCCGACGACGCACACAGCGCTTACGAAAAAGCCAAGGCTGCGCTGTCCGATGACGCGGCGGTCGGTGGCCTGCAATTGAAGCTGGATGACCTGGCTAAAGGGGACGCGTAAGTGATCGGTTGGAAACATGCAGCAGTGCTGACCCTGGCCGTACTGGCCGCAGGTTGCAGCAGCAACAGCAAGAAGGAACTGCCCCCGGCCGAGCTGACCAAGTTCACCGAGGAAGTGGTGCTGAAGAAGCAGTGGAGCCGTTCGATCGGTGACGGCCAGGGTGAAACCTACAACACCTTGGTACCGGCCATCGAGAACGACCGTATCTACGCTTCCGACGTCAACGGCGAAGTCTTCGCCCTCGACCGCATCACCGGTGACGTGGTGTGGAAGAAGGACCTGGAGCTGCAGGTTTCCGGTGCAGTTGGCGTAGGCTATGGCCTGGTCATGCTCGGCACCCTCAAGGGTGAAGTCATTGCTCTGGACTCCAGCACCGGTGAAGAGCGTTGGCGCTCGCGCGTGACCAGTGAAGTGCTGGCCCCGCCTGCCAACAACGGTGACGTGGTGGTGGTGCAGACTCAGGACGACCGCCTGATCGGCCTGGATGCCGCCACTGGCGACCGCCGCTGGATCTACGAAAACTCGCCGGCCGTGCTGACGCTGCGTGGCACCGGTGCGCCGATCGCCACCAACCGCCTGGCGGTTGCCGGCCTGTCCACCGGCAAAGTGGTCGCGGTTGACATCAACAACGGTGTGCCGGTGTGGGAAAGCCGCGTGGCCATCCCGAAGGGCCGTTCCGAGCTGGACCGTGTGGTTGATATCGACGGCGGCTTGCTGCTGTCTGGTGGTACCCTGTACGTCAGCACCTACCAGGGCCGTGTAGCGGGCCTGGACCTGGAAAGCGGCCGCGAGCTGTGGCAGCGCGATGCTTCCAGCTATGTGGGTGTCGCCCAGGGCTTCGGTAACGTCTACGTCAGCGAAGCTTCGGGTACCGTGGAAGGTGTGGATGAGCGCTCTTCCAGTGCCCTGTGGAGCAACGACAGCATGGCTCGCCGCCAGTTGACCGCCCCTGAAGTGTTCAGCAGCTACGTGGCTGTGGGTGACTTTGAAGGTTACCTGCACCTGCTGAGCCAGGTGGATGGCCGCTTCGTCGGCCGTGAGCGTATCGACAGCGATGGCCTGCGCGCCCGCCCACTTGTGGTCGGTGACACCATCTATGTCTTCGGCAACAGCGGCAAGCTCGAGGCACTGACCATCCGCTGAAGCTATGCTTGAAGCCTTGGCGGGCTTCAAGCCGCGGCGTAGGACACGCCGCCCAAACTCCGGCCGCTGCCTTGCAGCGGCCTTTGCATTTTCAAGAATTCGAGAGTGGAGAGCCGATGGTTCCCGTAATTGCCCTGGTGGGCCGCCCGAACGTCGGCAAATCCACCATGTTCAACCGCCTGACCAAGACCCGCGATGCCATCGTCGGTGACCTGTCGGGCCTGACCCGTGACCGCCAGTATGGTGATGCCAGCTGGCAGGGTCGTTCCTTCATCCTGATCGACACCGGTGGTATCACCGGTGACGAAGTGGGCATGGACGAAAAAATGGCCGAGCAGTCGCTCATGGCCATCGAAGAAGCCGACTACGTGCTGTTCCTGGTTGATGCCCGAGCGGGCATGACCGCAGCAGATCAGATGATCGCCGAGCACCTGCGCAAGCGGAACAAGGCCGCGATCCTGGTTGCCAACAAGATCGACAACATCGACCCCGACGTTGCCCGCGCCGAATTCTCGCCAATGGGCATGGGCAACGCCATTCCGGTGGCAGGCTCCCAGGGCCGGGGTATCAGCGCCTTGATGGAGGCCGTGCTCGGTCACCTGCCGCGTGATGCCGAAGACGAAGCCCTCGAACAGGATGTTGCTGAAGGCGAGGAAGCCGTGCGCATTCCTGGCCCAAGCGAGAAGGATGGCATCAAGATCGCCATCATCGGCCGCCCGAACGTCGGCAAGTCGACGCTGGTCAACCGCATGCTCGGCGAAGAGCGTGTGGTGGTCTACGACGAGCCGGGTACTACCCGTGACAGTATCTACATTCCGTTCGAGCGTGATGGTGACAAGTACACCTTCATCGACACTGCCGGTGTGCGCAAGCGTGGCAAGATCCACGAGGAAGTCGAGAAGTTTTCGGTGGTGAAGACGCTGCAGGCGATCAAGGACGCCAACGTCGTCATCTTCGTCATGGATGCCCGCGAAGGGGTGGTCGACCATGACCTGAACCTGCTGGGCTTTGCTCTTGAAGCCGGTCGCGCGATCGTCATTGCCCTGAACAAGTGGGATGGCATGGAGCCGGGTGAGCGCGCCTACGTGAAGACCGAGCTGG
Source organism: Pseudomonas sp. GLN_2 (assembly GCF_043106005.1). Classification (NCBI taxonomy): domain Bacteria; kingdom Pseudomonadati; phylum Pseudomonadota; class Gammaproteobacteria; order Pseudomonadales; family Pseudomonadaceae; genus Pseudomonas; species Pseudomonas sp. GLN_2. The sequence continues at coordinate 27,626 of NZ_JBICMC010000012.1, forward strand.
AGCGCCGGCTGTTCTTCGTCGATTTTGCTGACATCCACTTCATCTCTGCGCTGCATGGCACGGGCGTGGGCAACTTGTACAAGTCAGTGCAGGCTGCGTTCCAGTCCGCGGTCACCCGCTGGCCGACCAGCCGCCTGACGCAGATCCTCGAAGATGCCGTGAGCGAGCACCAGCCGCCGATGGTCAATGGTCGCCGCATCAAGCTGCGCTATGCCCACCTCGGCGGTGCCAACCCGCCGCTCATCGTGATCCACGGCAACCAGACCGACAGCATTCCCAAGTCGTACTCGCGTTACCTGGAAAACACCTATCGCCGGGTGCTCAAACTGGTCGGTACGCCGATTCGTATCGAGTACAAGGGCGGCGAGAACCCGTACGAGGGTAAGAAGAACACCCTTACCGATCGCCAGGTCAACAAGAAACGCCGCCTGATGTCGCACCACAAGAAGGCCGAGAAGAAGCGTCGCGACAAACGCTAAGTAGCGCCATGTGGGGGCGAGCAAGGCCGCCCCCACAGATGCCCTTTGATCCAGAGCAATCCCCCTATTGTTTCAACCTTTTTCCTGACCGCTCGATCCGCTATGCTCGGACTCCACCCCGTGCCGGATATACCCCAGGAAAGAGGGCTCCATGATCCGCAGCAAACTGCCGAATGTCGGCACGACCATCTTCACCACCATGTCCCAGCTCGCCGTGCAGACTGGCGCGCTCAACCTGTCCCAGGGCTTTCCTGACTTCAATGGCCCGCAGGCCCTGCTCGATGCAGTGGGCCGGCACGTGGCTGCCGGGCATAACCAGTATTCGCCGATGACCGGCCTTCCGGCTTTGCGGCAGCAGGTAGCGGCCAAGGTCGAGCGGCTGTATGGGGCCAGGGTGGATGCCGATCAGGAAGTGACTATCACCCCCGGCGCCACCGAGGCTATTTTCTGTGCCATCCAGGCGGTGGTGCATGCCGGTGACGAAGTGATCGTCTTCGACCCCTGCTACGACAGTTACGAGCCGTCCGTGGAGCTGGCCGGTGGTCGCTGTGTACATGTGCAGTTGAGCGACGGCGACTTCCGTATCGACTGGCAGAAATTCCGCGATGCTTTGAGCCCGCGCACGCGCATGGTCATCCTCAACTCGCCACACAACCCCAGCGGCGCGTTGATCACCCGCGAAGACCTCGACCAGTTGGCCGCACTTATTGCCGACCGCGATATCTACCTGGTCAGCGATGAAGTGTACGAGCACCTGGTCTACGACGGCGTACGCCACGCCAGTGTGCTGGCCCATGAGCAGTTGTACTCGCGTGCCTTCGTGGTCAGTTCCTTCGGCAAGACGTACCACGTTACCGGCTGGAAGACCGGTTACGTGCTCGCGCCGCCTGCCCTGAGCGCCGAGCTGCGCAAAGTGCACCAGTACGTCAACTTCTGTGGCGTGACGCCGCTGCAGTGTGCCCTGGCCGACTTCATGGCCGGGCACCCCGAGCATATTGATGAGTTGCCGGCCTTTTACCAGGCCAAGCGCGACCTGTTCTGCGGTTTGCTGGAAGGCTCGCGTTTTAACTTTGCCCGCACGACGGGCACTTATTTCCAGTTGGTGGACTATTCGCAAATCCGTCCGGACCTGAACGATGTCGACATGTCGCTGTGGCTTACCCGCGCACATGGCGTGGCAACCATTCCGGTATCGGTGTTCTACCAGCAACCCATCCCCGAGCAACGCCTGGTACGCCTGTGCTTTGCCAAACGAGAGGAGACGCTGCGTCAGGCAGCGGAAAGACTATGCGCGATTTGAGTACACTGCCGAACCTGAAAGTCGCCCTGGTGCAAACCACCTTGGCCTGGCACGACCGCGAGGCCAACTATGCGCACTTCGAGGTGCTGCTGGAGCAGGTGGGCGAGGTTGACCTGGTGATCCTGCCGGAAATGTTTACCACCGGTTTTTCGATGCAATCGGAAAGCCTGTGCGAGCCGGAGAACGGTCCGACCTACAAATGGCTGAAGGCACAGGCAAAGAAGCACCACGCGGTGATTACCGGCAGTGTGATCATCCAGGCCGCCGATGGCAGCCACCGCAACCGCCTGTTGTGGGCGCGGCCGGACGGCGAGATTCTGCACTACGACAAGCGCCACCTGTTCCGCATGGCCGGTGAGCACAAACATTACACCCCAGGCGAGCGGCAGGTGCAGTTCGAGCTCAAGGGCTGGCGGATTCGCCCGCTGATCTGCTACGACCTGCGCTTCCCTGTGTGGAGCCGTGACGCCCAGGACACCGACCTGCTGCTGTACACCGCCAACTGGCCGGCCGCGCGTCGCCAGCACTGGAACCGCCTGCTGCCGGCGCGGGGGATCGAGAACCTGTGCTATGTGGCGGCGGTGAACCGGGTGGGCACGGACGGTAAAGGCTTTGCTTACTCTGGTGACAGCCAGGTGCTGGATTTCCAGGGCGAGAGCCTGCTCAGTGCCGGGGAGGCGGACGGGGTGTTCACTGCAGTACTGAGCGCGGCGGAACTGGCGGCGTACCGGGCCAAGTTCCCGGCCAACCTGGATGCCGATACCTTCGAGTTGCACTGACAGCAGGGCCGGCTTCTTCGCGGGTAAACCCGCTCCTACACGGTGTGGACTCACACACCGTAGGTTGGACACAGGCCACCGTAGGAGCGGGTTCACCCGCGAAAGGGCCGGCCCTGCCAGCCAATTTCCACCGGCCGTTCACCGTTGCCACCGCCACCGTATTCGCGGGTAAACCCGCGCCTACACACGTATCGGTGGTTGGGGAAAGGCCGTCGTAGGAGCGGGTTTACCCGCGAAGAGGCCGG